>JAUCGN010000024.1 GCA_030378125.1 Thiotrichales bacterium HSG1
GAACGTTGGGTAGCTATTAATCAACGCATTTCATTGTTGCTAAAAAACGGCTTGGGTGGCCTGAAATTAGTAGTAGCCGTTTTGTTTTTATTTCTGGAGGGTCGAGTTGCTTTTTGGGTCGCAGCTGGCATTCCAATTTCACTTATGGGCATGCTGGCTGTGTTGTATTCAATTGGCGGCAGCATCAATATGGTCAGTTTATTTGCTATGATCATGGCTTTAGGAGTGATAGTTGACGATGCCATCGTGGTGGGAGAAGATGGTTTTACCCACTTTCAAACTGGAGAAAGGTCTTTACTAGCAGCAGAAGGTGGAGCGCAACGCATGTTAGCACCGGTCACAGCTGCATCTTTAACCACAATTTCAGCCTTCTTACCCCTTATGATGATTGGTGGCACAATGGGAAATATTCTAGTTGATATTCCAATCGTTATGATCTGCGTACTCATCGCTTCTTTGATCGAATGTTTTTTAATTTTACCCGGTCACTTACGACAAAGTTTTCACAAGCTAAAACATGAACAACCAACTAAAATAAGACAAAAATTAGAATATGGTTTTGACGTTTTGCGAGATAAATACTTTCGTCCTTTTATCAAGTTGATTATTAATTTTCGTTGGAGTTTAATAGCAACCATGCTGTCTGCCATGTTATTAGCTATTGGTTTACTGGTTGGTGGTCGTATGGGGTTTACCTTCTTCCCCTCTCCGGAAGGGAGCATTATCATGGCTAATGCTAATTTTGTGTCTGGTACTTCTCCTCAAAGAGTTGATAAGTTCTTAGTTCAATTAGAAAATACTTTGAATGCAACTGTTACGGAATTTGGAGAAGATATTCTTAATGTTGTCTTAGTAAAACACAGTGGTGGTAGTTCATCTAAAGGCAATGCTCGTTGGGGAGAACAGTTTGGTTCATTAATGATAGAACTAACTATGTCAGATAAACGCACTGTGCGTAATAAACAACTAATTAAGGCTTGGCAGGCTAAAATAAATAAGCCGGTTGGTTTGGAAAGTTTGACTATAACTGAAAGACGTGGTGGACCACCCGGTCGAGACATTGAAATTCGTCTCAATGGTGTAGATGCAGACAAAGTGAAAGCAGCATCTATGGAATTAAAAAACCACTTGAAAACTTTTTCCGGCGTAACTGGAATTGAAGACGATATGCCATATGGTAGAGAACAATGGATATATTCTTTGACTGACTATGGTATGGCTCTAGGTTTAACAGTTGAATCAGTTGGTAAACAGTTGCGGTCTGCATTTGACGGTCATTTAGTACAAATTTTTCAAGATGGGCGAGATGAAATTGAGGTACGAGTAATGTTGCCGGATCGAGAACGCTATAGTTTATCCAGTTTAGAGAACTTTATGTTGCAACTTCCCAATGGTAATGCAATTCCATTTTCCACTGCGGTTAAGATAACAACCCAACGTGGATTTGAAGCTATCCGACATGCTCACGGCTTATTAGCGGCTCAGGTTTCTGCTGATGTTGATAAAAATGTTAATAATAACAATAAGATTTTAGCTAATTTAGAGAAAAACTTATTGCCTAATTTGGTAGCACATTATGGTATAAGTTACAGTTTAGAAGGTCGGGCGGCTGAACAGGCTGAAACTTTGGGAGATATGAAGCGTGGTTTGATATTGGCTTTAGGATTAATGTATATTATTTTGGCTTGGCAGTTTGCCTCTTATGGTTGGCCATTAATAGTTATGGCAGTGATTCCATTTGGTTTAGTTGGAGCAATTTTCGGACATTGGGTTATGGGTTTGGATTTAACAATATTATCATTATTTGGTTTTTTTGGTCTGTCTGGTATTGTAGTGAATGATTCCATTGTATTAGTTACGTTTTATAAAGATTTACGCAAAAGTGGTATGCCAATAAGAGAGGCTTTAATTGAGGCTTCTTGTCAACGTTTACGGGCAGTACTATTAACTTCATTGACAACTATATTTGGTCTGATATTGTTGCTATTTGAAACTTCTACTCAAGCTCAATTTTTAATTCCGATGGCAACCTCAATTGCTTTTGGTTTAATGTTTTCAACTGTATTAGTATTATTAGCATTACCAGCGTTGCTGTCAATTTATGAGGAATTTTTGTAATTTTTAACATTGAGAAAATTTAGTAATATGAAAGAACTAAGAGCTTTATTATTTGATGTAGATGGTACATTAGCCGAAACGGAAAGAGATGCCCATCGAGTTGCATTTAATGCCACATTTGCAGAGTATAAATTAGATTGGAATTGGTCTGTAGAATTATATGGAGAGCTTTTAGCTGTAACTGGTGGTAAAGAACGGATGCAATTTTATTTGGATAAATATCGTCCAGATTATCAACAACCAGATGATTTACAAGATTTTATAATTGAATTACATAAAAATAAAACCAAACATTATAACAATATGTTAACTGAGAATCCTCTGATTTTGCGACCGGGGGTAAGACGTTTGTTAGAAGAAGCTCGCGTTAGGGGAATTAGGTTGGGAATTGCCACTACAACTACCCCAGAAAATGTGATAAGTTTACTGGAACATAGTTTAGCTCCTGATGCAGTATCTTGGTTTGAGGTAATCGCTGCTGGTAGCATGGTTGCAGCTAAAAAACCAGCCCCAGATATTTACAATTATGCTATGCAACAAATGAATTTACAAGCTAATCAATGCATTGCAATTGAAGATTCACACAATGGCATTCTATCGTCACAAGCTGCCGGCATAACTACCTTGATTACAGTTAGCAATTATACTCGTAACGAAGATTTTAGTGGTGCTATGGTGGTACTGGACAATTTAGGTGAACCAAATCAGCCTTTTACAGTATTAGATGGTGATGTTGGTGATTCAACCTATGTTGATATAGATTTTTTAACGTCTAGTAACAGTATAGGGTAATTTCTATTGAAGGAACTTGGTAATCGGGTATAAACGGTGGATAATGGTGAATTTTCACTTATACCCACCCTTAACCTAACTCAACTGACTCATTATCTCATCGCTAATATCAGCATTAGAATAAACCTGCTGCACATCATCTATGTCTTCCAACATATCTATTAAACGCAACATTTTCTGAGCACCATCTAAATCCAAAGCAGAACTGGTTGAAGTTTTCCAAGTAATTTCTGCTTGAGTTGGGGTTAACTTGGCTTTTTCCAGTGCCTTTTTGACTGCATAAAAATCATCATCAGGAGAAGTAACTACATCAAAAGAACCATCATTATTTTGTATTACGTCTTGAGCCCCAGCATCCAAAGCCACTTCCATTAGTTGTTCTTCATCAGTGTCAGTGGAAAAGCTAAATAAACCAACTTTTTCAAAAAGATAAGATACTGAACCATCAGTACCTAGATTGCCACCACATTTACTAAAAGCATGACGCACTTCGGAAACAGTACGTTTACGATTGTCAGTCATACAATCAACTATTACTGCAATTCCACCAAAAGCATAGCCTTCATAACGAATTTCTTCATAGTTATCAGCATCCTGATTGCCAGAGCCACGTTTAACTGCTCTAGCTATAGTATCTTTCGTCATGTTACCAGCTAAAGCCTTATCAATGGCAGTTCGCAGACGAGGATTAGAATCAGCATCGCCACCACCCAAACGAGCAGCAACAGTTATTTCTCGAATCAATTTGGTAAATAATTTACCACGTTTAGCATCCTGTGCACCTTTACGATGTTGGATATTTGCCCATTTACTATGTCCAGCCATATTTATCCCTTATTGGCAGCCAAATTTTATGCCTACCTGTTTAGTTATTAATTTATCTCCATCAAACAAAACTTGTTCCCCATCTGACGATATATCACTACTCGTAGTCACCGGCTCAAAACATTGTGGTGGTGAAATTGGCAATGGTAATGCCACTGGGGTAACTTTCCAAGCCTTATCATTATTATAATTCACTAATATGATATAACCATCTGAATGCCATTTAATCCGCATTGGTTCATCAATATTCATCGTTTGAGTGTCAAATACATTCAAATTATTTGCATACAAAAACTCTATTGTAACCATCCCACATTCTGGACTATAAACATGTGCCAATTGTGAACCATTAGGTGATGGAATAACAGTATGACGTACTTGAGCAGTTTCTTTTTTAGTGCAAGGTTGATTTTTATTATCTGGAGTTTCAATAATTAAAATTTCATTACCACTTTCAGCTATTTTATCAAATCTTCTAGCTCCATTTTTCAAAATAGATTCAACTATGAAATACCCAGCTTGTTTCATATAAAAAATTTTTCCACTTTTATAATCACGCCATTCAGTAATATCACGTTGTTCCCCAGTTTTTATATTTTGTACTGAAATTTTATGTAAATCTTTCTTTGGATGGGAAGTTATAATAGCAGTTTCAGAATTATCATCTGCCCAAACCACATTTTTACCTTGGGAAGGCTTGCTAATGTTACCAACACAACCTGCTAAAAGTATTATGAGTAAATATTGTATTATCTTCATATTATTACCATGCATAAACTGTAAAATCCAAGATATTTTAGATAATAATATGTTAAAATTTCTAAAAATTCAAGCTACAGGGGTACAAAATTACCATGAGTCTAACATTAACATCGGCCAAAAATATCGCTCACGTTTTAACTGAGGCGTTGCCATATATCAACGAATTTGTTGGTAAAACCTTTATCATTAAATATGGTGGTAATGCTATGGTGGACGAAGCTTTGAAAAATAGTTTTGCCCGTGACATAGTTTTAATGAAAAGAGTAGGAATAAACCCTATTATAGTACATGGAGGTGGACCACAAATATCTAATTTACTCAAACGCTTGGATAAAGAAAGTAAATTTATTCAGGGCATCCGAGTTACGGATAACGAAACGATGGATGTGGTACAAATGGTATTAGGTGGTTTGGTTAATAAAGATATTGTTACTCTTATTAATCGTCAAGGTGGTTTAGCAGTCGGTTTGACTGGCAAAGATGCAGAATTAATCCATGCTCGTAAACTAAGTTTTACCAACGACAATCCAGAAATGGAAGCTTCAGAGATAATTGACATAGGCCATGTTGGGGAAGTTTCGAGTTTTGACACTGCTATACTTGATTTACTCATTCACGCTAGTTTTATCCCAGTAATTGCTCCGATTGGAGTTGGTGAAGATGGACAATCTTATAATATTAATGCCGATACTGTTGCTGGTAAATTGGCTGAGGTTTTACAAGCTGAAAAATTAATGTTATTAACTAATACTACTGGTGTATTGAGTAAACAAGGTGAATTATTGACCGGTTTGAACGCTAATAAAATACAGTCTTTAATCGAAGATGGGACAATTAATGGTGGTATGTTACCCAAAATTAATTGTGCTTTGGATGCGGTTCAAAGTGGGGTTCGCAGTGTACATATAATTGATGGACGTATAGAACATGCGGTATTATTAGAAATATTCACTGATGAAGGGATAGGAACTTTAGTACTAAGTTCCTAAACTGGTAGTTATTGGGGTAACCACAAGGGATTACCCTTACAAACAATCATCTTATCGTAGGGGTAAACCTCTATGGTTGCCACTCTGTTTAGGCTAATGGGTAGAATAAACAACTGCCCACTATATATGAATTTTGTTTAACGTAAGTAAGATTGTTCTCTTGATTGCGAACAAATTTAACTAATTGATAATTTTTTTGAATTTAATTAATAATTAACGACTAATGGTAAGTACCACAAATTCCATAAATACAACTAGTCCTAATTTTGATTTAGGAAATTGGCTAGAAAATATTATTCAAAATCGTTCTGAAGCCGAAAAACAAGCACTTATTGATGCCTGTAATTGGGCAGAAGAAATCCATCAAACTCGCACTTATGCTGATAAACCCTATTTAATTCATGTTATTACAGTTGCTAATATATTGGCACAACTGGGCATGGATACAGATGTTTTAATTGCAGCTATTTTACATGATGTGATTGATAACGTAGACCTGTATGAGATAGAAAAACGCTTTGGTTCAACAGTAATGAAATTGGTTGATGGAGTCGCCAAAATGAAGTTTATTGAAGAGCTAAATTCACAAATTGATACTCATAAACAGACTGAACGCTTGCGGAAAATGCTGTTAGCAATGGCAGAAGACATAAGGGTTGTGTTGATAAAGTTAGCAGATCGATTGGATAATATGCGAACTTTACGTAATCAATCTAAGGAAAAACAACAACGTGCAGCCCATGAAACTTTAGAATTATTTGCTCCATTGGCAAATCGGTTAGGAATTTGGCAAATAAAATGGGAATTAGAAGATTTATCATTGCGTTATTTGGAACCGGAAACTTATCAACGGATGGCAAAACTTTTAGATGAACGCCGTTTGGATCGGGAAAGTTATATTCAGCAAATAATGACAAGTTTGAGTGATGAGTTGCTGAAAATTAATATCAAAGCAGATGTTTCCGGTCGTCCCAAACATATATATAGCATTTGGCATAAAATGCAACGTAAAGGAGTTGAATTTGAAGAGATTTTTGATGTAAGAGCAGTGCGTATTTTGGTCAAAACTGTAACTGAATGTTATATGGCTTTAGGCGTGATTCACAACAAATGGCAGCCAATGCGTAATGAATTTGATGACTATATTGCCAATCCTAAAAATAATAATTATCAATCTTTACACACCGCAGTTATTGGCCCAGAACAAAAAATATTTGAAGTCCACATAAGAACTTTTGAGATGCATCACCATGCTGAACTTGGGGTGGCTTCACATTGGCGATACCAAGAAGACTTTAATAAGCAAGATGCTAATTTTGAACAGAAAATAGCTTGGTTACGGCGTATGTTGCAATGGAAAGATGAAGATGCTGGTGATTTTATTGATCGGTTTAAATCGGAAATCTTTGAAGATAGAGTGTATGTGTTATCGCCACAGGGTGAAGTAATGGATTTGCCGCAAGGTGTGACCCCATTGGATTTTGCTTATTATATCCATACTGAACTTGGACATTGTTGTCGGGGAGCAAAGATTAACAATCGCATCGTACCATTAACCTATATCTTAAAAAGCGGTGATCTAGTTGAAATTTTATCTTCCAATATAGAAAAACCAAGTCGTGATTGGTTGTTACCACAAGCTGGTTATTTAGCAACTTCTAAAGCCCGTTCCAGAGTTAGGCAATGGTTTAAAAAGCAAGATAATCATCAACATATAAATGAAGGCCGCAGTTTATTAGAACGAGTTTTACGCCGTTTAAATATAAGAGTTTGTAATTACGAACAATTATCTAAAGATTTGAACTTTAAATCTATAGATAAATTATTGATTGCAATAGGTAAAGGTGAAGTTACTACTATTCAAATTGCCAATACTTTTCAAGAACAAGTTTTATCAGCTAAAAAACCAGTTAAAGCAATTACCGAAAATAAATCAGCAACTGAAATTCATGTTGATGGTGTGGGTGGTTTACTAACCAAGTTGGCAGGTTGTTGTAATCCTAAACCTCACGATAGAATCATTGGTTATATTAGTCAAGAACGTGGAGTAGTTATACATCTTCGTGATTGTCCAAATGCTTTACGTTGGCAAGATGAGGGTAATAAGAGACTAATTGAAGTGGATTGGTCGCAACCAAATAATCTGAAACCGTCTTATCCAATAAATATTCAGGTTAATAGTTTTGATCGTCCTGGTCTGCTATTTGATGTTTGTAATGTAATTACTAGAGAACATATCAATATTACTGCCACCGATAGTAAATCTCATAATAACCATGTTGACATGAATTTTACTTTGGAAATTAATGATTTAGAACAGTTATCTCGTACCTTATCAAAAATAGATAATTTAACTAACGTAATGAAGGTATGGCGCAAAAGTTAAAAGGATTTGCCTTGAAATGTAATCAATCTAAAATTTTGGATTCTAAGAAGTAACAAAAGGTAATTTAGTGAATAAACACAGTATTCGTACCCGACTTTTAGTAACGATGTTAAGTCTAATTATAGTTTTGTTAACTATATTAACTTATGTGCAAATTAGTTCTCAACAATCTATTTTGGAAAGAGAATTAAAACATCATGAATTATCCTTAAAAAAGAAAATGCTGCAATTGGGAGAAGTGCTTTCTGATAATTTGGCTAATCAAGTTGCGATTGAAATTACTGCGTTTAATTTTTCTAAAGTAACTGAATTAGTTAATCTTGCAGTTCAAAAAGATTCTTATTTGGAATATGGTATTCTGATGAACAGCGAACGTACTGCTCATTTACATACTCAAAAGCCAGAATTAGAATATGAAACTTTATCTGCTCCTGAAGATATTTTTGCGGCACAACAACAAAATAACTCTAGACAAAGCTTGCAGCAAGATAATGTAGAAATTATTGAATTTATATTACCTATTTCAATAAGTAAGAATGTTTGGTTTTTACGTTTAGGTTTTTCTATGGCCACAGTTGCAACAGAAATTTCTATATCCAGACAAGAAAAAAATGAACAAATTCATATGATGATAGTTCGTTCTATAATTACCACTATGTTGTTTTTATCATTAAGTACAATTTTAATCGTAATGATTGCAGCCAAAATTTCTAAACCTTTAGTCGAATTAACCAATGTTGCTAAAGAACTAACTAATGGAAACTTTGCAGTTAAAATTCCAGTTTGTTACAAGTGTGGGAATAATAGCAAAGACGAAATCGCAGTTTTAGCTACAACTTTCACTAATATGGCAAAGAATTTAGAAACTTCCTACCAAAAATTAGAAAAATACAATAAATCTTACGAACGTTTTGTGCCACATGAATTTCTTAATTTTCTTAATAAGGAAAGCATCGTTGACATAAACTTAGGAGATCAAGTTGAAAAAGAAATGACAATTTTATTTTCTGATATTCGTGACTTTACATCCATATCGGAAAAACTAACTCCAGAAGATAACTTTGATTTTATTAACACTTATCTTGGTTACATGGAACCAGTTATTCTTCAATATCAAGGTATTATTGATAAATATATCGGTGATGCCATTATGGTTTTGTTTCCCACTAATGCCGATGATGCACTCAAGGGAGCAATTGCAATGTTAAAAGTATTGGCAAAATATAACAATACCTTACGATATACTGAATTTGGTAAAATAAATATTGGCATTGGGTTACATACCGGAAAATTAATGTTGGGTATAATTGGTGGACAAAGTCGTATGGATGGTACGGTTATTTCTGATGCGGTCAATTCGGCATCTCGAGTTGAAAGTTTAACTAAATTTTATGGAATATCACTACTGATAACCGAATACACTTTCAAAAAATTAACTGACCCTTCTCAGTATTCCATACGAGTGACGGATATTACTAAAGTTAAAGGAAAAACTTCAAAAATAATGGTTTATGAGGTATTTGATACAGATAGTCCTGAAAATATTGCCTTGAAGAATGAAACTTTAAAAGATTTTGAATCCGGGTTTGCGTTATATCATGATGATAAGATCGCTGATGCGAAACCACTTTTTGAGTCAGTTCTACAAGTTAATCCTAACGATACAGTAGCACAAGTTTATTTAGAACGTTGCCAAAAAATTTTAAGCACAACAATGCCGGAACAACCGCTTATTCTCATTGTTGATGATATGCCAACCAATATACAAATATTGCTTAAAGTTCTCAGCAAACACAACTTTAAAATATTTATCGCTAAAGATGGAGAAACGGCTCTTAAAATGGCATCAATTAAGAATCCTCATTTAATTTTGTTGGATATAATGATGCCGGGAATGAATGGATTTGAAGTTTGTAAGCAACTCAAAAAAAATTTAAACACTAAAAATATTCCGGTAATTTTTACAACTGCTCTATCAGAACAAAAGGATAAGGTTAAAGGATTTAAACTGGGAGCAGTAGACTATATAACCAAACCTTTTGAAGAAAAAGAAGTTTTATCACGCATAAAGATCCATTTAAAACTTTATTTTTTGCAACAACAAATTCAAATGAAAAATGTAGAATTAAAAATTCAAAATGAGCAACTTAAAGGGACAATTAATGCTACTGGAATATAGGCTAGGAATGTTAAATGATTGTCTGAATTAGGATTTTAAGGATTAAAGAATTATAGCAAAGCTAGTACTCCATCAACCTTGTATTGATGGATAAAGTGATTTAAGTTTTATTCGAGCATCTTCAGTGGAAAAACGCCAGTTAACACAAACAGTATCTTGGTTCCGTTTCCCATAGCTTTATTTCTGATCGCAAAATTTCTTGCTCTGGGATTCGTCGATTCAGACATTGGCGACTTAAAACGCCGATTTCTATTTCTGCCATATTAAGCCAACTGCCATGTTTTGGAGTATGATGAATTTCCAAACGTTCTGCAATTCGTCTAGCTTGGTTCAAATGTGCTATACAGTGAACCAAGCTTATGTGTATTAAGATTATCCATAACCAATATAATTTTTTTATCTGGATAATGTTCGTCAACCAAATCCTTCATCAAATGTGCCCAATCAATTTTGGTGTGTCTGTCTGTGACCTCAACATGTCGCCATCCTTCCAGTGGTGCAGACAGCATAAATAGATTGCTCACACCATTGCGTTCGTATTCATAATCATATTTTTCAACTCCTTTTTTCTTTAAAACATAGTAAATTAATTAACAGCAACTTTGCTTATCATTATGAACAGAAAAATGTAGAGAATGTAGGATGGATAGGAGCAAAGCGTAAATCCACCATATATTTTTTGAACAAGATTACATAGATTAAAGGATAAAACATGATTAAAAACCTTATTCCAGATTTAATCCTGCCTATCTTTTAATCCGTTAAATCCTGTTCAATCACCTAACTGGCGAACTTCCATGAAAAAGATTAAAAACGTTTGAACAAGATTTAACGGATTTAAGGATAGACAGGATTTTAAACCAATATGTTTTTGATTTAATCATGTTTTATCTTTTAATCCGTTAAATCCTGTTCAATCAGCTAACTGGCGAACTTCCATGAAAAAGATTAAAAACGTTTGAACAAGATTTAACGGATTTAAGGATAGACAGGATTTTAAACCAATATGTTTTTGATTTAATCATGTTTTATCTTTGTAATCCGTTAAATCCTGTTCAATCACCTAACCGGCGAACTTCCATGAAAAAGATTAAAAACGTTTGAACAAGATTATACAGGATTAAAAGATATTCAGGATTAAATCTGGAACAAAGGTTTTTAATCATGTTTTATCCTTTAATCCTGCATAATCTTGTTCACAATCCCATCAACCTTCTCCTGCAATTCCCCAATATTAACTCCCCATTCTGCCAGCCACCGTTTTAAACTACTAAGTTCTGGAAGTTGTAATAGTTCGTTAAGTTTTGGTAGTGGGTAAATTGTGTCTTTTTCCTTAGCTTGTTGCATATGAATAGCAAGGTTGCCTAAACATTCACCGCCAAGTAGTCTTTGTTGATTACCTGTCACAATATAATAAGCAATTTGAGCAAGCCGATGCCCAACCCCCTCCTCAACTTCCCCAACTCCATGCAAATAATTAGACAAATTACCATGAGAAATAGCTCTATCTTGAGGATTTGGCAACCGTTCACAAATAGCCAATGCTTGCCGTTCTTGTTCTATAGCATGTGACATATCGCCACGTTCTTTCCAAACATTAGCGAGGGCGGAAAGTACTTTGGCCTGATTTGTTAAATCATTTTTATTAGTAAAGACCTGCAAACAACTTTCCAATACTTGCTGTGCTTCATCCAAGCGTTCCAATTCTATCAAAGGTTTATAACGATTAAACCGAGTTCTAGCTAAAGCCTCTTCACTTTCACCAGCAGCTTGCTCAACTTGTCCTGTTTCAGTCAGCAAATCAAGACAGTCTTGCCAATGTTTTAATTGTAAGTGAGCGTAAATAGCAATATTCAACCCACTAATAAAGGCACTAGTTAAAATATCGGTATCAGGTGCAGCAGCTAATTCTTCTCCTTGTTGACTCCGTTTCCACCAATCTCTAATTTTAGCCAGATGTTGTTCAATAGTTGGTAAAGCAGTTTCTACTTTTCCCAACATAATATCTATCCGCAGAGCTTCTAACTCATTACCAATTATATCAACTTCTGTTTTACCAGCTTTGCGTTCAGCTTGAGCAGAACGTTGAAAGGTCTCACGAGCCTCTGGCAATTGTCCCACATCACGAAGTGCAATGGCCCAATTCTGGCAAATCCAAGCTACATCCACCCAATTTTCCGCAGCTTCAGCCTCACTTGCAGACAATTTATACAAAGGCAAAGCCAGTTGTGGTTGAGCTGATTTGTTTAACGCATCAGCCAAATAGGTACGCATCTTCCAACGCATTTTTCCAGCCGGCACTTGTTCAACAACAGTTTCTAATTCCGCAATAATAGCCTGTAATTGTTGGGGATTGTTGGTACTAGTCACCACAGAACTAGCAAAACTACCCAAAGCCTCAAATGCCTCCGCTCGTACTAGATAAGTTATCGCTCGCCGCCCCATTTCAGTTGCAGTTGTCTTATCCGAACCACGCACAGCCTTAAAAATACCAGCATACTGTTCCCCATAAGCTTGGCCAGTCTGCTTGGCATCTCGTTCCCCACAATCTTCCGAATGCTCCTCCATCCAAACAGTACAACGTTCCCGCACTAACTCATGGAAACTATATACCGCCTTTTCAAATTTACCTTCTTGTTGCAACAAACCTGAATTGGTGAGTTCTTTTAATAATGGGCCGATAGCTGGTGAATCGGGAGTATTTTTAATTTTTTCTAATCTTTCTAATAAATTATTTATTTGTACAAGTAATTCTGGTGATTCACTTTGTGCTTTAGCCAACACCTGTTCCAATGCTTCTGGATTTTCAGTATATGGCAATAGCATTTCCATTTCTGATGACATAGCTTTACCAGACCAAACTTTATCCAACACAAAATACGGAACATCTTCCAAAGCCCGTGTCACCACCCACAACAACTGCCGAGCCTCCACACTCAACCGCTGCACCAACAAATCCACCGCCCCAATCGCCACATCCTCCAAATACTTCTGCTCCTCCGCATCATCCTCCAACCGAGAAAAATGCTTAAAACCCTGCTCCTCCAAACTAGCCAACGCCGTAACCAAACCATCCCTATCAACTGCCAAATCCCCCAAACGCTGCATAATCAACGGATGACCATGACTAATATCTAAAACTTTATTAACTAAATTTCTATCAGTCAAATCCCCATGCCACAACCGATTCAACGCCTTATGACTCTGCAAAAACAACCGAGCCTCATTATCTGGCAACGGTCCCAACAGAAGAAGACCTTCCAGGTTTCCAAAACCTGGAAGGTCTGGGTTTAAAATCCGATGCCGACAAGTAATCAACACCCGTGAAGAACCCTGTAACTGTTGGCAAAATGCCGTCAACAAAGCCGTCCACTCTGGGTCTTTACAAGAATTATCCTCCAACAAATTAGTCTCAAAATTATCAATCACCAACAGGATAGGATAATCATTCAATACCGCTAATAAATTCTCCCGCATCGTCTCATAACGAGCTGATTCCTGCTGAGGCAAATAAATCTTGCGATACTCATCATCCTGACACAATTCTCGATAAGCCTTACTCAACCGCACCAACAACAAATCAATCTGCTGATAAAAAGCCTCGGCATTCAACGTTTGACCACGAGACTGCACCACCAACACCAAATCAAACTGATTATGCCATAAATTAATTGCTTCAGCCGCCAACGCAGTTTTCCCTAAACCAGCCAAACCTTGCACCAACACCACCGATGACTTATCCGCAGCCAACCAATTCCGCTTTAATTTAGTCAACTCCTGACTCCGCCCCACAAAATGCGATCGAGCCTTAAACCCATATTTAGCATCACTCAACAAAGGCTGAAATCGTTGCTCTGGATACCGCTTTTGTTCCGAATTCCGCTTATTAGCCGCTTGCAACAACCATCGATCCTGCCCAAACAACAACGGTGTAACATGTTCAATCGCTGCAATAGTCGTATCCTTCGCCAACTCACTCCGAGCCATCGCCAAAGCCGCATCCGCCACATGCTGTTCCGCCAATAAATACTGATAAAACAACACCGCCAATTGCCGAGCATACTCATCTCCCACCGAATATCGCATCGCCACTACCTGCGGAACTCCCGCCAACAACAATGCCAACGCCGTGCTAGTATAACCATCAAGACCTACTTCAAGACCTACTAGGTTTCCAAAACCTAGTAGGTCTGGTTTTGAATCTAGTTTTGATTCTGATTTAAAAAAATCTCCCGAATGACAAGCAGATAAAAACACTAATTGCGGTACAAAACCACCAGCCTGCTGAAACAATTGCACCAAACTAGCCC
>JAUCGN010000229.1 GCA_030378125.1 Thiotrichales bacterium HSG1
TACATATAATTTATATTATAAAATTACATAATTCCTTTACACAACTTAACATTGTAATTTTATACTTCAATTTTTACAGAAATTATGATAAATCAAATATATTTCATAAATACATAATTTTATTGAAATATTATTTTTTAGAAGTTGTCAATGCGTAAGTCCTAATATATCCCAATTAATAAAAATATCAATCAACAAGTTTGGTTAAATAGTTTTTTTTTGCATTTTCAGATGATTACGCTTAATTATAGAATATCTATTTGCTCCATATAAACAAGCCTGTTACCTCCATAATAGTTTCTATGGCTACAATACCTTATTACCATTCAAAATGATAACGCTGTTTCCTCCTATTCATATAAGTATTTTCTGGAATATCTACTAAAGGCTCAATTCCTTGTACTGGAGTATGAGCTAAATTTTCTGTATAGCGTGGACGTATATGAGCTAAAGCAGTGGTGTAATGTACTGGGGTGCGAGCTAAATTTTCTGTGTGACGTTTGCGTACATGAGCTAAAGCAGTGGTGTAATGTACTGGGGTATGGGCTAAATTCTCTGTATAACGTGGGCGTATATGAGCTAAAGCAGTGGTGTAATGTACTGGGGTGTGGGCTAAATTTTCCGTGTAACGTTTGCGTACATGTGCTAAAGCAGTGGTGTAATGTACTGGAGTGTGGGCTAAATTTTCCGTGTGACGTTTGCGTACGCTAGCTAAGGCATAAATTCTTTTACCAAGTAAACCAAACAGACCAAGTATATCGGGTATAATAGGATGTTCCAAACCCCTAAATAATTTTTTTCTTGGAGGTAAAGGTTCCTCCGGAATAAGTCTCTCCTGTCTATCTTCAACATCGTAGTTGTAGTAATCATTCGTATCATCTTTGGTCATAAATTTTCCTTAAAACATCAAAAATCTGAACATTGAGTTCCAACAATACGAACTTCTGGTATCAAACTTATTTGAAATATTTTTTGTACCGAATTTTGTATTTTCGTAATTAACTTTTCAATATCTTCAGCAGTCGCAGTATCATTACTAATAATGAAATTTGCATGTTTTTCTGAGACACATGCCCCACCTTCACAGCGACCTTTCCAGCCAGCTTGTTCTATCAAACGAGCAGCATGATCACCGGGAGGATTACGAAATACTGAACCACAACTTGGTAAACCAATCGGTTGGCTCATATTACGTTGTTTTAACAATTTTTTAATTTTCTCTAGACCATTTGAATCAGGATCATATGACAATTGCAAAGTTACATTCACAAACCACTCATTGTTTAAACCTTTAACGCTACGATAACCAATTTCATAGTCTGTAACTTGGCGACGATGGCGTTGCCCGTACCTATCTATAGTTTCAATTCCACGCACCGCTGACCAAGTGTCACCTCCCCAAGCCCCTGCATTCATGGCTAATGCCCCACCTAAAGTTCCCGGAATACCAGCCAAAAATTCAATGCCAGTTAGGTTAGCTTTAGATGCAAATCTGGATAATCTTGCACAACTAACTCCAACTTCTGCATAAATACTGTCATTATCTAACAATCTAATTTCGTTCAATAAACCAGAAGTTAATATAACAACTCCTCTAATACCACCATCTCGAATTAATAAATTACTGCCTAAACCTAACCAAAATATTGGAATATTAGCCGCAAGCTGTTGTATAAATTGGATTAAATCTTCCATATCAGCCGGTTCATAAAACCATTGAGCAGGTCCACCCACCCGCCATGAAGTATGTTTGGACAACGGTTCATTATGACGTAAAATGCCTCGCAAGCCAACTGGATTAAATGGATTGGCAAATACTTTATTAACTTTAGGTATATGTTTAATTGTATTTGGTAATACTGATTCCATTACTTTTTGTCCTAATAATTACTATTATTATAGTGTCAAGTTCCTAAGGAACGTGCATGAAATAAATTCTACATGATGGATTGATACCTGTCCGGTTTCCAAAACATGGCAGGTCTAGTTATCAAGATTATTTCATGTACATTCCTAAGCTTTCTCAGCTAATTCAATTAATAGTTGTTGTTGAGCAGAAACAGGCTCATCTTCAGAAGTTAAACGACTATAATTACCTTCATTATCTAAAATCCAAGCTTGAGTATTATCTTGTAGATATAACTTTAACCCTTGTTCGATTACCCGTTTTTTTAGTCCTGGCCGTTCAATTGGATAACATTCTTCAACTCGTTTGAGCAAATTACGGGTCATCCAGTCAGCACTTGAACAAAAAACTTCAGCTTCACCGCTACTACCATTTAGAAAGTAAAAGCATCTTGTATGTTCAAGAAAACGTCCAACAACGGAACGTACAGTAATGTTTTCAGACACCCCAGCTATTCCCGGTTTTAAGCAACATATGCCTCGAATAATTAAATCAATTTTAACTCCAGCCATAGATGCTTTGTACAGGGTTTGAATCACTTTATATTCGGTCAACGCATTTATTTTGGCTATTATATGAGCCGGTTTTCCTTGTTTAGCAGCTACAGCTTCATTCTCAATACGTTCTATTAAACCATCATGCAGGCTAAAAGGGGAATGCAACATCTTTTTCAGTTTAACACTTTTACCAAGAGTTGTTAGCTGCATAAATATATTGTGAACATCTTCACCAATACTATTGTCACAAGTAAACAAACCATAGTCAGTATAAATACGAGCAGTTCGATCATGATAATTACCAGTACCAACATGTACATAGCGACGTAACTTTTTACTTTCACGCCGTACCACCATAATCATTTTAGCATGGGTTTTATAACCCACCACTCCATACACCACATGAACACCAGCTTCCTGCAAACGATTTGCTAGATGGATATTAGCTTCTTCATCAAATCTAGCTCGCAGTTCAATTATAACTGTCACCTCTTTACTAGAACGAGCTGCATCAACTAAGGCATCCACTAACACAGAGTTTGGTCCAGTACGATATAAAGTTTGTTTAATTGCCAAAACTTTTGGATCGTTGGCAGCTTGTCGCAAAAAGTCAACTACTGGTGTAAATGATTGAAATGGATGATGTAATAATACGTCCTCTTCTCTTATGGTACTGAATAAATCTCTTCCTAAACGGGATGAAACGCCGGGTACAAAACTTGGGTATTTTAGTTCTGGCCGGTCTACTAAATCAATTAAA
>JAUCGN010000230.1 GCA_030378125.1 Thiotrichales bacterium HSG1
TTATGTAAGGTAATAGTTTATAATATTTTTCAGTTCCGACTAATAAACGAACTTCACTAGGATCAACAAATAATCTGTTTGCAGATCGATAAGCCGGCTCTTTCATTAAATAGACGTTGTCCTCAGCACCATTTAGCAATTGTTCTTCATTGGTATCAATCCAATCTATAATTACTTGTACTAGTGAAACTGGTAATTCTAAAATATTTAACAATCGTTCTAAAATAATAATATCGCTAGAGCTTGTTTGACCATCCTCTTGTAACAGGTTATTTAAATTAAATCGTCCCTGTAAATCTATGACCTGACCAGTGATATAACCACCCGGAATTGGTAAAGAAGGAATTGAAGTTGCCCAAACATCTTGTAAACTATCAATTTTTTTGCTATCTCGTAACAAAATTCTTGTCATCCAACTTTCACCACCTAGAGCATATAAATAAGCCTGTTCAACATTAATAAGATTAGCTGTACGATGAATGTCTAATTGCTGTCTAGTCGTCATTGCTACAGCCATTATTGTAGCTAATGCTACTATCAACATTACAGTAATTAAAGCTACTCCAGACTCATTGCGGCACTTGGAACAAACGTTCAACATTACCCCACTCTTCAATATTTAATATTATTTTAATTGCTTTCAATTGAGTCGGATTGCTAACTGGCCATTTTTCATTCCAAATCAATCTATCATCTAAATAATTCCATTGTATAGAATTTATATTATTAGATAAATTTACTAATCTAGGTTCACTATCTTGAGCTCGATCTAATACAAACCAGTAAGAACGTATTAATTTATCGGATTGTAAGTGATAAGCTACTCGTTGTAAAGAACTTCTATTTTGTTGAGCTGGATTTCGCCAACCAGAACGAGTGAATTCTATTTGTTCATTTGTCCCACTGATAGATGGTTCCTCATCGCCATATTGGTTACGAATTGGACGTTGAACATATTGCTCAATATCGTGACTTAATATTACAAATATACGTTGTAAATCAGCTAATTGTTCCGCATGTTGGGTAACCTGTAACTGAGTGACTAAAATTATGTTCAAACCACTGTAGGCCATTACTGCAATTATAGCAAACACAGCTAATGCCACCATTAGTTCCAATAAAGTAACACCTAGGGAAGATTTTAAAATTTTCAAAAATTGTTCCAGAAATATTTGTATGAGATATTTTGGTAGCCCAGTAATATATAGTGATAAACCTGCCAGATTTTTTGGAGCCATAACTACTTTGTTTAAAACTACCATTTTTCTCATTGGATTCTTTTTTTGCTTTACTTGACTGATTTATATTATAATACTTTTGTCAATGCGTAATTCCTACCTTTTCCTTATATTGAGCTTAGGGGTTTTTAGGGTTCTATATACTAAATTATATTTTTCTCTTTTCCATTGGGGAGAATTAATAATCTGTTTTAAAGTTTTGCAAGAGTCTCTACAGTTTGATATTATTATTCTAATTTGATTAAACTATTTGAAAAATCATAAATTTATAAATTATAACTATGCCAATATACGAATATGAGCATTTGAATGAACCGTGTTCAGTTGGAAAAATATTTGAAATAAAACAATCTATTAAAGATGAACCTTTGGAACAATGTCCTAGTTGTGAAGGTATAGTGCGTAAACGTATTTCACGCATCGCTATCGCAAAATCTAAAAGCAATGCAGAGTTGCGCGATTTAGGATTTACTAAATTGGTTAAACGTGACAATGGAGTTTATGAAAACGTTACCAAACGAGGTAGCGAAAGTCGTTATATGGAAGCTGGCAAATCGGAAACTTTACCAGATTTTTCTAAAACTATTAGTGATTGATAATGATAAATATTATTACCATAGATGGTCCCAGTGGAGTTGGTAAAGGCACTGTTAGCTTAAAAATAGCTAAACATTTGGGTTGGCATATACTTGATAGTGGTGCTTTATATCGAATCTTAGCATTGGTTGCTGAGCGTAAACAAATATCAATAGAAAATGTGACTGAATTAGTTAAGTTGGCTACTAAGTTAGATATTAAGTTTATTCCAACAGATGATTTAAGTGAATTACAAATAATTTATGCTGGGCAAAATATAACTTCTGAGATACGATCTGAAATTTATGGTAATATTGCTTCGCAAATAGCTGTTAAAAAAGAAGTTCGTACAGCTTTATTGGCCAGACAACGAGCGTTTCACATTTCACCCGGACTAGTGGCAGATGGGAGAGACATGGGTACAGTAGTGTTTCCAGAAGCCAAATATAAATTCTTTTTAACCGCTAGTTGTGAAGAGCGTGCATTAAGACGTTATAAACAGTTGATCAATATAGGTATATGTGTTAAACTGTCTGAAGTGGCTGTGGAAGTGGCAAGGCGTGATGAACGTGATAGTACCCGTAGCACCGCTCCTTTAATGGCTGCACATGATGCTGTAACTATTGATACAACTGAATTACCTATTGAAAAAGTAGTAAAAAATATTTTAGATATAGTTGTTCTTAATTAACTTCAATATAAAAATGAATTGTTTAATTTTAATTTGTGCTAATTAAAAAATCTATACCTTTAAAATAAACATAACGCTTAAATTTATTACAATATATTTTAAGTAACCTTTAAACGACCACAAAATTGTGGCTTAACTTCAGTTTAAATTAAGTAGTAATATTAATCCATAACTGACATTTGATAGCTGATTATGAGCGAAAGCTTTGCTGAATTATTTGCAGAAAGTCAATCTGAAAAACATATGAAACCGGGTAGTATTATTACCGGTACAGTGGTGGAAATTCGCCAAGATGTAGTAATTATTAATGCTGGTCTTAAGTCTGAAGGCATTATTCCAATTGAACAGTTTTTTAATGAAAATTGTCAACTTGAGGTAGAAATTGGAAACGAAGTTGAAGTAGCCTTGGATGCAGTGGAAGATGGTTATGGAGAAACTAAATTATCTCGTGAAAAGGCCAAACGTGCTGCGGCGTGGAAAGGACTCGAACAAGCATTTGAAGGTAATGAAACTATTATTGGGGTAATTACCGAAAAAGTAAAAGGTGGTTTTACTGTCAATGTTAATTAAATTCGGTATCAATCAGTTGAAAAAAAATAATGTAAAATTGCTTTTTACATACGGTGATCCAAAATTTTATGCTAAAGTTGGTTTTG
>JAUCGN010000231.1 GCA_030378125.1 Thiotrichales bacterium HSG1
CAGTAAATAGCATTTGAACCATTAATTGAGGCCTCATTTCAGGTTGTCTAGCGATACCTTCAAGGTATTTAGAACAAATTAATGCCCAACCAAGTGCTGAAGCAAAACCGGCTGCTGCTAGAATAATACCTACTATTAATGCTGTTGATGAGTAAATTTCAACAATCATTTGAGGGGTCATTTCAGTCATACAATAAATCTCCGTTAATATAAGTGGTGTGACGCTGGAGCATCACGGTATGTATTCCCACACTAGAGTATGGGAACAAGAACAACTAGATTAGTGATCGTCTCCCAAAGTCTGGTTGGCGATCCCTAAATATACAACTGTTAATAACATAAAAATAAACGCTTGTAAAGTAATGATTAAAATATGAAAAATTGCCCAAAGTCCACCGGGTACAAATTGTACCCACCAAGGCAATAGTGCAATTAAGATAAAAATTAGTTCACCAGCAAACATATTACCAAACAAACGCAATCCCATACTTATTGGTTTGGATAATTCTTCAATGGTAGTCATCATAACATTAAATGGAATTAATATTATTTTAACCACTGGATTAGTAGCTGGGAATGGGTGAAATAAAAACATGTTTAGATAACCCAATCCACCTTTTGCTTTAATATTAAAAAATATCATTAATATAAACACACTACCAGCCAAACTTAAAGGGGTATCCAAATTTGCAGTTGGTACAACTTTTAGATAATGAATGCCCATTTCTCCTGCCACCCAAGGTAACAGATCAACAGGTAGTAAGTCCATTGCATTCATCATAAATACCCAGATAAATATAGTTAAAGCAAGTGGTCCAATCATTGGATGATAACCGCTAAACGCATCTTTAACTTGTTGGCCAACAAATTCCAATATAACTTCAAGTAAATTTTGCATTCCAGTTGGATTATCTGGATCCAAATTGCTACCAACTACTTTAGCCATTAACCCAATAAATACAGCTATAACAAAAGCAAACAGAAAAGTATCTATATGAAAAGTCCAAAAACCTTCCCCAATAGATAAATTGTGTAAATGATGTTGAATATATTCGACTGGTCCCGGGCCAGCTATTGTTTCATGAGAACTTTCCACTCCTTATTTACTCCATTTATTTAATAATGCCCAAAACAACTTAAATGAGCGATGGTAAATGCCACTTAGCATTGGTATTGAGAGGAAATTTAACAATCTCATTCCAATTATAAAAAATTTAAGATAAAAATAAACCATTATGTAGTGCAAGATATAGTATCATAATTTCTTTGCCATGTTTATTAACAAGGTGTTTTTTTAAAAAAATACTTGACAATTATAAAGTTGTACATTATTATTGAGGGTAACACTAATGTACGTATATATGAAGAATAGGTAAAATATTTGATTAAAGGTTTCTGCTAGTGTTTTTTTAATGATGATGTGTGTCGTTGGAAGTTTTAAATTTATAATTGATATGATTTCTTGTTCTTGAGGGTATATTGCTCAAATGGAAATTTCTATTGATGTTAAGTTTTGAGCTTAAATTGATATGATTCCTCATTAAGGAAGTTAATGTTGGAGATTTTTAACCTTACTTTAATTTTACGCTTATAGTGATTTACTGTGTAAATGAGTCATCTATTTGGTATTCGACATGTTAATAAAATTTATTGGTGTTGCTCATATAGTTGACGGAAGGCGACTGAGCCGTGGTCACTCTGAACCTGTCAGACCTTCCATCCTTTCATATATTTTCTTATCTAAATTAAATTTTCCATAAAATTCTCCTTTAGTTTTTATCGGAAAATTGGATTGAATGACAAAATTTCTACCTAATTTCTTTAATCCTACAATATGCCAATTATATGTACAGTTTTCTACCATCCTAGCAAATATTAAATCACTTTTAAAGTTTACACTTTCTTTCTTTTTAATTGCACTTTTATCAAAAACGTATGTTGGATTGTATAATGTTTCGATAATCCACGAGAAAGCTTTAATTTTATGAATATCCCTTTTATAATTTAAATTATGTTTTTCATAGTCCTCTAAAAGACTAGTCTCATAAAATATGCTGTCCATAAATTCATCCATATAACCAGATATATGAAGTTCATTTTTAATGCCAATTAAGTGAGGGAAATTATTAAATTCAGACCTTATATTAATTTTTCCATTTGAAAAAAAACCTATAAAACAATCTTCTAACTTGCCATCTTTTTCATAGTTCATAAACTTCAGTGTCAATGATGTCTTAATAAAGTTATCTTTAAAATAAAACAACAATGCCTTATAATTTAATAGTTCCAAATCTAATATTTTTGGAGCTTTTGTATCAACAATATATTGCTTAACCAATTTATCTTTGGCTTTTTTTAATTTATTGATTTTTGCTCTCTGGACTACAAATTCATCAAGCTGATTGTTATAAAACCTAATTTCATCCTCAATGCAGTTTTTGTATTCCAAAATATTCACTTTAATTAATTCTATAAAAACTATTGCTAGTTAAGAATGCTCAGTTAGATAACCTAAATGAGCGACGGTAAATGCCACTTAGCAATTGGTATTGAGAGGAAATTTAACAATCTCATTCCAATTATAAAAAATTTAAGATAAAATAGAACTTACGCATTGATAATTTCTAAAAAATAATATTTCAATAAAACTATATAGTTATGAAATATATTTAATTTCTCATAATTTCTGTAAAAATTGAAGTATAAAATTACAATGCTAAGTTGCATAAAGGAATTATGTAATTTTAAAATATAAATTATATGTATATTAAATTTAACTAGTTACATGGTAACTTATTGTATTTGAATTGTTTCATAATATTATAGCCTTGTCAATGCGTAAGTCCTAATATTCTTGAAAATTATGCATAATAATCCTGCTGAATTGATGCACCACGTTTGATATTATAGGCAATGGCCATTAAGTCAAATCGAGTATGATTACGAGCAAGTCCCATGTAACGTGCTTTAGCCCCATACCATAGTGTTGTTTGAGTACACCAAAAACTCTTTCTACCGTACAACGAACACCAGAATATGTACGATTATGCTTCTTATCCTGTTCAGTTAGAGGACGATTACGATAAGGTCGTTTGATAATGCAATCTTTGATTTTTCCCTCTTCCATAATGTTGCGGTGTTCCT
>JAUCGN010000232.1 GCA_030378125.1 Thiotrichales bacterium HSG1
GCCTTAATAGACTTAGCCCATCCATTCCCGGCATAATTATGTCTAAGAACAACAAATCCGGCTGATGTTCTTGCAAATAAGGAAGTGCTTCGGCAGGAGACTTAAAGCCAATGAAATTAACTGCCAATGGTTCTACGCTAAACTGGTACAGTGAAATTGAAGTCACACTGTCGTCAACAACCACAATAGTTGGCATTTTATCTGTCATAATGAAGTTAAACCCATCTTTTTATATCATTTGTTGAGTAGTGTTGTTTCACCCAATTTATGTAACTGTTGCAATGCAATAGATTCACATGCTACGGATGTTAATGTAAAATTCTTGAACTTTTTATTGAAACTGCCTATCAAATCATCAGAGAGCATTTTAATATTTAACCAATAATTAATATTTTTCTTAAAAGTTTCTTTAATTTTAACATTATTATAACCTTTGGCTTTCAATTCCTCTACCCTAATTGCCGCATTACTTGGAATCTTATACACTCCCAAAGAAATAGTATTTTTAGGCCCACTCCCAAATATGTAGTGTTCCTTAATTCCAACCTTGTACAAGTGTTCTTGAATTCGTTTAGCTTCTTGCAAATTTCTAAAAGGCGATAAATAAACCTGAGTTTTAAGTAATTTTTTGTCTACTTGTTGATTTAAATCAACTGTTATTTTCTTTTCTTTTAACCAGCCCATCACTTTTTTAGCAGTGCTTATTTCAGTATAAGGACCTGTTCTAAAACAAGTATATATTATTTTTTCAGTTACTTTATCGTCAACTTTTATATTTGCTGTGGATTCAAGAATTTTTGTGGCAATGATCGTCATTTTATCATTATTTAAAATATCTTCAACTTTATCCTCAGTCGTCATTCTAGGAAGAGATTTTAGTGAAACCTTCTCCACAATATCTGTGACAATCGTATTTTTAGTAACAGTTTCTTTCTGTTCACCCAATAAGATCAAACTTGGTAGGCCCAAAATTATTTTTGGCTCAGGTCTGATAACTTGTGGTGCAAACTGTTCGGGCAATAGTGGAAACCATGGTAATAATTTCAACTGCCAAAACAATAAACTGATATTTGCTAAAATTAATAACAAAGCTATACTTCTCATGATGAAACTGTCTTCAATCCTTGTAAAACAAGGTCTGGAATATATTGATGAGTTTTAGATAAAAATGGTTTAATAACAACTGTATCACCACCAGTAAGAATAAGTTTTGACCGTCCATTTAATTTATTCGTCACATATTCTAACAAACCAAGTACTGCATATGAAGTTCCCATAATGATACCATCATTCGTTTCATTCGCTAACGAAAATTTTGTCAAATGCTGATTGCTATGTGTTAATTTATGAGTATTTTGTGCCAAAGCGGTTTGCATCATTTTTAAACCGGGTGCTATAACTCCACCCAAATGTTGACCATCAACTCTTAATACGTCTATAGTAACTGCGGTACCACAATCAACTATCACACATGAAGACTCAATCCCTAGCCCATAAACACCTATTAGGGCTAACCACCTATCAATTCCCAATTGTTCTGGTTTTTTATAACCATTTTTAACTCCACATTGATAGCTAACAGTTTTAACAAAATTAGGGTAGCATTTCCAACGCTTATCTACCCAACTAGTGATAATTGCCTCTATTCTTGGACCAGCAACGTTAGATATCCAAACTGCTTCTGGTTTGTTAATTGGTAGCCACACTCTGGTTAAAATTTGTTCTAAATCAACCAAGTTATATAAGGTAGATTTTTGGACTGTCAAGTTATTTTGTCTAACTTCAGCCCATTTTATAGCACTGTTACCAATATCAACCAGTAGTATCATATAACATAGATTAATAATTAGTCAACCGTAGACTACCACAAATATAACTTTGATTATTTATTCTTAATGCTCCTCTTCCATCAATTCCGTCTGCGGTACCTCGAATATAACCGTCATCAGTATATAAGGTTACCGATTTTCCATAACTCAAATCAAAAAACTGCCAGTCTTTTAAAAATGGATTCAATCCAGTTTTTGGGTAATTAACTAATGTTTCCAAACAATTATTAATCAATTCAATAGTTAAAGTATTGCGTGATGGTACTTTTTTCAAAATTGTAGCTATATCTACCCAAGGTTGAGAAATATCATCATTTTTTGGCATTCTAACATTAATTCCAATTCCAATCACAATTTTTTTCCCAAAAATACTTTCCAATAATAAACCAGCTAATTTACGCTGTTCCCATAATATGTCATTGGGCCATTTTAATCCAACATCAACAATTCCCAAATTATACAATACTCTAGCAATTGTCACCGCTAATGCTATGCTCAATCCATCTGATTTAGTTATATAATCATGTCTAATAGATAAACATAAACCACTTGCATACGGAGAAATCCAATTACTTCCTTGTCTGCCATACCCAGCAGTTTGATATTCTGCCAAACAAATCAATGGCTTATTAAAATCAGTTTTATCTAAAGCATATTTATTAGTAGAATTTAAAACATCAAAAATTTCTAACTCAACCGAACTATCAATAAGTTTAGATTTTATTAATTTTGCATCTAGTAATTCTATCGCTTCAATCAATTGATAAGTATTTGTTGTTGGATGATTTAATTTAATCCCATAAGTTTCTAACTTTTTAATAATAATACATAGTTCATCAATGTTGATAGACAATTTGGTAGCTAGTTGTTCAATAGTATATTTTTTATTATTGTTAAGTATTTTTAGTATTTGCCTATACATTTTAAAGTAATTTCTTAAAAAAGCAAGAGAACTTATTGATAATTAGAAATTCTCACTATTGTCAATTTAATTTATTGATTTCTATATTTCTTCCATTGTACACAAAAGAGGATATTCATTTTCACGAGAATATTCATTAACTTGTATAACTTTAGTTTCAGCTACTTCATGGGTATAAGTACCACAAGTTCCCTTACCTTTAACATGCACTTGTAGCATTATTTGGGTTGCTTTTTCGGTCGGCATACCAAAAAAAGTTTCTAAAACATGAACCACAAAATCCATTGGTGTATAATCATCATTCAGAATTATCACTTGGTAAAGTGGTGGTGGTTTAAGTTTTTGGTTAGCTTCTTCAATAGCTATTCCATCGTCTGACC
>JAUCGN010000233.1 GCA_030378125.1 Thiotrichales bacterium HSG1
TCAGTAGTTAAGTGACTTTACATCATATTACGTTTGATATTGGTGACAACTTGTTGAATAATTAATGTGGTTTGTTACTTAAATAAATGTTATTAAAATATTTTTTAAAATTCAATTTGAGGGGATAGGGACACGTCCAAAAATTGCCAATTTGGCTTTTATTTTTAATTTTTTTCAACTAGAATAATTTTTGATATTCTTTCCTGTTCGTAAAATAATTTTGCAAAATGCTCATTCTATAGCTTTTTTAAATGTGTAAGTTATCACTAACATTAGCCGGCAAATAAACTGTAAAGATTGAACCTTTGCCTTCTGTACTAACAACGGTTATATCTCCTCCCATAGCTTCACAAAAACGTTTGGTTATTGGTAACCCAAGACCAGTACCACCAAATGTTCTGGTACTAGAACCATCCACTTGTAAAAATGGCTCAAAAATCCGATCTAAATCTTTTTCTGCAATGCCGATTCCATTATCTATTACTTTAAGGTAAATCCAATCTGATTGTTGACAGTCAGCAACTGTTTTAGAAGCAAAATTTTTATAATCATCTTTTTCATTTGTGGGAGGTATGTGAGAACGACAAATGTTAAAAATAACTTTACCATTTTCAGTAAATTTCAAAGCGTTACTGATTAAATTCAACAGTATTTGTCTGATTTTATTATTATCCGCATAGATTGTTCCTACTTCTCCAGTACAGCATATTTGAAAATCATTACTACTTTTTATTACTATGGAATTCATAGTTACATTTACTTCTCCTATAAGAGAATTTACCGAAAATTTACTTAGATTTAGCTCCACTCGATCTGCTTCTATTTTAGAAATATCCAATATATTACTAATAATATTTAGAAGTTGTTTACCAGAAATTTGAATTCTTTCTAAATCCGGCAATATATCTTCATAACCCATATCTACAGCTTCGTCTTGAACTAAATCACTATAACCAATAATTGCATTTAAAGGGGTACGTAATTCATGACTCATATTGGCCAAAAATGTACTTTTAGCACGATTAGCAGAATCAGCCATATCTTTAGCTTGTTCTGCCATTGATAACATTTGGGAAATTTCCTGATTAGCAATTTTTAAACTGTTGTATAATTTTAAATTTTCTAATGCAGAAACACATTGATTAATCATGATTTGAATTAAATTGCGATTAGAATCATTCAGGTATTCAGCATCTTCTATATATACAAATCCGTATACTTCCTTATTAACTATCATTGGAATTAACAAAGAGTTTGCTGGCAACTGTTCTTCTATATCCATCGCTAAAATTTTTTTGGAACAGGCATCTACAGTTTTAGCTATTTCTTCCGGCTTGGAAATGGAAAATTTACCAGTACCAGCTTGCATCATCGGTTTTTTGTCATTAGTAATAGCAATTAAACTATTATTAATGGTAGAAATTAGACCACTTTCTCCTAAGTTACATAGACCAATAATTTGACTTAAAACTCCATCAAAAAATTGGTTAATTGATTGTGGATGGTATAGATTTGGTGCTGCATCAAGGATTTTTGTTAAAGCAATTTTATTCGTTTCTAACACACTTAGATCGTGATAGGATTTTAAGGCTAAACGAATTGTGGTATAAAGACGGTTACTAGTTAACTCAGTTTTTGCTTTATAGTCATCAATATCATAACGCTCAATTACCTCTTTTTCTGGTACCATGCCCGGTTGACCAGTACGAATTATCAGCCTTATCAAAGAGTATTTTAATTCATTACGGATAAAATTTACTAGTTGTAAACCAGCATCATCAGTTTCCATCACTACATCAACTAAAGCTACGGCAATATCTGGTTCTTTGGCTAAAATTTCTTTGGCTTCATGTGCAGACATGGCTTCAAATATTTGCAATTTTCGACCATTATATTCAAATTCATCCAATGCCAGTCGTGTTAAAGCATGAATATCGGCTTCATCATCAACTATAAGTACTTTCCAAGTTAATCTTGGAGTTTTATTGCTCTTTTTCTTTCTGACTAGTTTCATTGTTATACTTTAAAGTAATTTTTTTATAATAGTTTGATAATTAACTAAAATTTATTAATTCATCTAGCAATTTGTCACAAATTATAACACTTTGCCTATATCCTTCACAGTCAAGTAAAAAATTATATCTATATTCTTCCGCACATACGGTAATTACCTGTAAATCCATAAAATATTTACTTTTATCCGTTTTAAAGTTAGTATTTGCAATAACTTCTTCCAATAGCTTTTGTAATTTATTACTTTTACTATACGAACCAAATTGGCTTTTAATTTCTAGTAAATGTTTAAAAAACAGCTCTATTATCTGTTGATAATGAAAACATTCCATTGCACAATCTTTAATATCAGTAGTTTTTAATACATCTATTGCAACAGCATGTTTCCAAGATTTACCAGCTAAGTTCTCAATATTTTTAAATTTTTGTAATTTTTCTTGGTACATATTTTTACTAAAATACCTGCTTAGGAATATACATAAAATAACTTAGGGCAACTTGGGCAACCATAAAGGATGCCTCTACGCAATATGGTGATTTGTAGGGTAAATCCCTTGTGGTTACCCAAATTATGAAGGTGGATGACGCTCTGCACAATCCACCCTTGTATAATAGACCCATGATAAAAAATTAAGAGTAAAAAGATTAAGAAAGTGTAGGTCGGAGGTCGTTCCACTCTGAAGCCAAAGAGCTTGTACGTAGATAGGCCCCCGCCTTCTTCACCAATACCGAAGAGTATCCGAGGCATTGAAGCCTGTATTTGCAAGGTAGGTAGGTGATTATTTAACAAGGTCGGAGACCTATATAATATCTTAATCTAACTGCTCTTTTAATGCAACCATGGAACTATATATGACAAAGCAAACATATGTTGGAATAGATGTAGGTGCTTCTGAATTAGTGGTGGTCATTATTCGTAATGGCAAACCCGGTAAAGCTAAAACCTTTAGTAATACTCCCGAAGGCCGCAATGCGTTGATAAAGTATTTGAATCCTAAAAAACGTAAAGTAAAAATATGTCTTGAAGCTACAGGAACATATCACTTTGATATAGCAGTAGAATTAAGCAATACCAATAATATCGAAGTAATGGTAA
>JAUCGN010000234.1 GCA_030378125.1 Thiotrichales bacterium HSG1
CCCTATCTGCAAGATAATGAATCTGCTTTGGTATTATTGGCTGAAGATGATCCTGACACTTGTGATATCCTTAATCGTCAATTAAATAAAGCCGGTTGGCGTATTGCAATTGCCAACAACGGTCAAGCCGCTTTAGAAATGCTTAAACTGGAAATGCCAGATTTAGTACTGACAGATTTAATGATGCCAGAGGCAGATGGATTTCAACTTATTGATTCCATACGCAATACACCAGAATGGCAGCATATTCCAGTAGTGGTGTTAACCGCCAAAGATTTAACTCCGAATGAACAACAGCATTTACAAAACCGTGTCAGCCATGTTTTCCAGAAAGGTGCATATAATCGTGAAGCGTTATTGAATGAACTTAGCCACGCGATTGATTCCGCAGTTCAGGCAGAAGTTGCTTAAAGAGGGTGTGCTTTTGGACTGGATATTAACGTTGGAGTATTGGAAATAAGTAGCAACCACGCTCCTCAAAGAATCAGGTAGGATCGATGTAACAACGTAAAATTGACCATTTCAATATTGACCAAATGTCATACTAAATTGATTGGATTTATATTTGGTCGGTTTCATTTCATTGCACCGAACCTACCCGGCTATTTAGCTTGACAAGCAACAGAGTATCTACAAGGCTACCCACCCGTATTGGTATGTCAAAATTAAGCGGATTTTTTCCGTTGGTGGTGTATAAATCCGAATCCACTTAGGAGGAGAAGGATTCCAAGCCACAGTGTTCCGTTCGATCGGAGCAGAGGTGCAGCTGCAGACGGCGGCGGGTCTGTGGGTGTGTGTGATTCAGAGGTCATATCAGACCCGAGCGTTACCTTGCATTTGAAGTAGGGATTGGTGGTAATTACAGTCTTGATTTTTAGATAAAGGATGGTGTCGTCATCAACCGAAGCAGGAGGGGCGGCAGTACAACTGGTGTCAAATTCGTCGGCACAAATTCCCACGGCACCGTGTTGGTCGACTTTGACACGGGAACCGTTTGAGGTATTTTTATTGACATTATATTCTCCAAGCCACGCAGCACCGTTGACCCCGACGACGCACTGACAGTAATGTGGAAATGAGGCGTAGCTGGAACATGCAACCGCAAGGGTAGGCCACACCATAGGTAGAACGGCAATACCAGCCCATAAAAACCACCGCTTCCAATACAATTCAATGCGTTTTTTAGATGCACTCTTTTCATAAGATTTATTAACATTATCAATCAGTTGGAGTGACTTACCCCCCCCCCGTCAAATTTCATGCCAATTAGTGGCAACTTAATTAATAACTTAGTTAGCATATTTATATTCCTAAAAGTAGTTGGTTAAAAGAACTATTGTACACCCTAAATAAACTCAAATGTCAAATAATTTGATTAAACCGTTTTTTTTTTGCATTTTCAGTTGGTTATAAATAATTATACAACATCTTCATCAATCAAAACCCGCCGATCTAAATCACAAAAAATCTGTATCTCCACTCATCAACCACCAATGACCTTCCTCACTTTCAGGTGGCAAATATTTTGACCAAGTATTGTGAGGAATAGCAGCCATAGTTTTAACCTCAATTTCTGAGCTTGGAAATGACTGAATAAAATTATCAGTTATCCAAACCTTTACCTGCTGCATACCCCAATTTCCAGCAACTCGCCGTACTTGCCGAATAACTTCCGGCACATGTTTTGGTTTACCAATAAAATCCCTAATATGACAAACATCCTCTTGTCGACAGATAACCGCAACTCCTAAAGCTTGCCCAGTAAAACGCCTAGTTACCAACAATAATTCATACTTATGTTGTGGGTGTAGCAAATAACGATATTCAATATGTTTCCAACTATGAGTTCCAACTATCGCGTGAGTTAAACTAAAACGCATCTGTTGCCATAACTTATTGATAATCAATTCATTTTGTTTAGTTTGAGAAGGTTGTAAATGTCTTATTCTAGTCCTTAAACTTGGTTTACCAATGGTAGTCGACCAACCTAATTCCACTATCTTTCTACCTATTGCATCATGTACCCCTAACAGTCCTAATCTTTTGGCTAATTTCAAATGGGCATCATTGGGAAAACCATAACCTATCCAAGTATTTGCTCCATAACCAATGTTATTTTCTAAAAAAGTGGTCTCAATTAAAAATAAAGCACTACGTTTAGTCAATATAGCTCTTTCTTCAGTTGATACCATCACATCAGCTAGTTGAACCGTAAACTTTGGTTGACCAAAATAATAAATTGGTTTCTTAATTCCACCAAAATGCCCTATCATATTACCATTTCGCCAAGCTGCAACGCATAAACCTTTACCATCCCCATATTTCCATCTCCAAAATTCTGCACTCATGGTTTCTGGTTTAAACACTTGGTCAAATAAGTTACGAACCTCAGTACTGTTTTGTTCAGTAACAAGGGAAATTTTCCAACGTGGAGCTTTAGTTTTAGCAAATCGCAAAAATGTATAACCATAACAACCATTACGATATTTTTGTTGATACTGTTGTAAAGTGGTTTGCAAATCATCCAATAGCGAAGTGGATAAATTTAAATCTGCCATAATGTCAGTATGGTATTTAGCTATCGTCCACAACAAATAATCAACGCTTGGAGCGGCTTGTTTAGATAAATCAATCTGTTCTGCTAACTTAAAACCACAGCGTTGAGCTTGAGCAATTGTATGGTCAACTAAAGGCAAAGCATGAATATCATCAGTTTCAGTTCTCTGTAAGGCAACTTCATCAACTATAAAAACTGTACCATCTGGAGTTAACAGTTCATAGGCTTTATTAAACAAAGCTAAATTTTCTAAATACTGAGCTGATTCTTGTAACAAAATAACATCAAAACTTTCAGATTGAGCAGTAAAATTTTCTAAAGTAGTGCATTCTAACTTAATTTTTCCATTTGAATCGGCTATATTGTTTTTAGCAATGGCAACTTGCTCAGCGTCTGGAGTAATTCCAGTAACCATATGACCAAGCTCTGCTAATTGCAAAGCGGTTGTCCCTAAACCAACACCAATTTCTAAAATACGACAAGGTTTTGGCAACTTATCTAATAAAAAATCAGTTGAGCGTTGCTGAGCAATTTTGGCATCTTGAATAGATT
>JAUCGN010000235.1 GCA_030378125.1 Thiotrichales bacterium HSG1
TTCTCACAAATGGCTGTACCACAAAAATTCGTGACATCAATTTCAACCCACCGATAATTATCCAAAACATTTTTTATTCTCCTAGAGCTTGTTTAATTTTAGCTTGTTCTTCATCAGTTAAATCTAATGTGCTAGATGTTGTTCGTACATGTTTACGCACTAAATATAACAAAGTTATAATTGCAATTAAAATCAGTAATAGTGGACCACCCCATAATATATAAGTTTTTGAATTAAGAGGAGGATCATACAGTACAAAATCTCCATAACGTTCTACCATAAAAGCTGAAATCTGTTGGTCATTTTGGCCTTCATCAATTTTTTTACGCACTAAATTTCTCACATCTTGAGCTAATTCAGCATTGGAGTCTGCCACAGATTGATTTTGACACACAACACAACGTAATTCTTTTATAAGCTCTTGATAACGTTGTTCTTGTTCTGGATTAGAAAATTCAGTGGGATTGTTATCCACCGCATATGCACAGAAAGAAAAAATTAATAGACTAAAAAATATATATTTCATATTATTCAATAATTTATGAGAATTGTTTTAACATGGTTAGACTGACGGTGCGTTGTTCAAAATTAGCAATCCGTTCCCGTAACACAGTAATTTTTTGTTGATTAATCAGCTTATGTTGTTCATCTTCCACTATACCATCAAGGGCTTCTGCAAAACGTTCAGCATTATTTAACATCAGTTCAAAAGCTACTCGTCCACCAAAAGGACCTGGCAAACGCATAAATAAGGCTAGTCCCGGAATATCAGAAACTGCTAATTCTTGCGGAACAAGAGTACCCGGAGCGACTATATTGGCCACGCTAAAAACAGGCTTACGGGTTTTAGTTTCTCCTATTCCATAATGGTGAAAAATATCCATTTTGCCATATTTAACTCCAGTTTTTTCCAAAATGGTTAAAATATCTTCTCCATTAAAGTTTGGTTGTCTACGTGCAACTACATATAACACAACCAACATTTCAGATTTATTATTAGTATCCGTAACATCTTCTGATGGCTCATCAGATGACGGTTCATCAGAGTTTTCTTCAACTACAGTTGGTATGGTTGATGCGGAAGATTCTGTTAATATAGGAGTTTCTATTGATTCTGGATATTCTGCTAATTCCTCTTCCGATTTATTATCTTTAAGTTCTACAATATCATCAATAACTGGTGGTTCCGATTTATTTTCATCGAAATAATCATCTGTATATGGATCAGTTCGTTTAGCCATATTTTTACGACTATTACCACGATTATGATAACTATGTCGCCAAATAAGTAAGGCAACACCGATAATCACAAGTACAATTGTAATGATTAAAATAAGTTGGTTGTCCATAATAATTTTTAATTAAACTCAATAAATTTTCGGGTATATCTGACTAGTTTTTCACTACCTATTGCAGAATTAATTTAATATTTGACATCTTATTATATAATTCCATATCGTAACATACAAAAAAATTCTTATTAAATTGTTGATAAATAATAATTAATACAAGCGGTCTTTAATTGGTAAATATTATAAACTACCAAAGAACAACATGAAATCTAACACAGAATCTCTAATTTTGCCAATTTTATTCGTTATTATAATTCTTTGTACAGGACAAAGCGTATTAAGGAAGAAAAGTGAGTCGTATTTCAATTTGAATTGGCTTTTCTTCAGATTTTCATGTTATTGGCTTCTAGTGGGAGCATCTGATAATTTTACCAAAATATTGTTTAAGTCTTTCTAGTATGTTAATCTCTTTCACGGTACTTTTCCGATATGGTAAATTTTACTATTGACTATTTTTTCGGAAAATAACCATGTTTTTCAGTTTTTTATAATTAATCCCGAACACCTTATGAGTCGAGTATAATACATTTTTTTTAGACATAATTCCTAAAATATGAACTTTTTGCCGATTTTTTTAAATATTCGTAATCAGCCTAGCCTTGTTGTTGGAGGTGGAATTATAGCAGCTCGTAAAATTGAACTATTGTTGCGAGCCGAAGCAATTGTTACTGTGATTGCACCTAACTTAACCGAAGAGTTGACTGAACTGGTCACCAAAGGTCGCATTATTCATCAAGCGGATAATTTTAAGTTAACTAATTTACATCAGTATCGGGTAGTGATAGCAGCTACTAGTGATAAAGTTACTAATGAACAGGTGTCAAAATTGGCACAAAGTCAAAGTATTCCGGTTAATGTAGTTGATCAACCACAATTATGCACTTTTATCATGCCATCCATTATTGACCGTTCTCCGGTGCAAATTGCTGTTTCCACCGGTGGAGCATCACCAGTATTAGCCCGTTTATTACGTGTTAGATTAGAATCAGTTATTCCAGCAAACTATGGAAAATTAGCAGAATTTGTAGCAAGCTTTCGTGATAAAGTTAAACAACACCTGTCTTTTGATGAACGGCGTAGATTTTGGGAAAAAGTTTTACAAGGTTCAATCGCAGAATCACTATTAACTGGTCATAAAGATGTTGCAACTAAAGCATTAGAAAATTTATTAACTAACTTTGCAACGAATAACCAAAGTAAACAAGGTGAAGTCTATCTAGTTGGTGGTGGACCGGGTGATCCGGACCTATTGACTTTTCGGGCCTTACGATTAATGCAGCAGGCTGACGTAGTATTGTATGACCGCTTGGTATCAGACGAAGTGTTAGCCTTAGTAAGACTTGAGGCAGAAAGAATCTATGTTGGTAAAGCTCCTACTAATCATGTAGTACCTCAGTATGAAATCAATAAACTACTGATCAAATTAGCTAAACAAGGTAAACGAGTATTACGCTTAAAAGGTGGTGATCCATTTTTATTTGGACGAGGTGGTGAGGAAATTGAAACTTTGATGGATGAAGGAGTTTCATTTCAAGTTGTTCCTGGTGTGACGGCAGCTATTGGTAGTTCAGCATATGCTGGTATTCCTTTAACTCATCGTGATCATGCACAATCATGTATGTTCGTAACTGGCCATTTGAAAGATGACACTATGAATTTAAACTGGGAGGCACTATCTCAACTAAATCAAACTGTTGTTATTTATATGGGGTTACGAGGACTAACAATTAT
>JAUCGN010000025.1 GCA_030378125.1 Thiotrichales bacterium HSG1
TGTTATTGGTAGAATTAGAGCTTTACAAACTTCAGAGGATGATACTTGTGATTTAGCTTCTGTTGATGCGGTTGAATATGCAGTGACTAATTTGAAGGAAGAAGGTCATTTATTCTTAGCAGTGGCCAGCACTCCTACCAAAGATATGGATAATGCAATTCAACAGTTACGTGATAAAAGAATCAAAGCTCACGTTTTACTGGCAGAAAATTGTGATGGTAGTGCTGATACAAAATTGGCTTATAAAAATCTAGCTGGTGAAACTGGTGGTATTTTCTATATGTCTACAGATGATAAAGAAGGTGATTTGGCTGTGTTAGAAGAATTGCTTGATTTAATTATGAGTATGGGAAAATACACTGTGCTTGGTACTTTGATAAATGAAGCTGGTGAACCTATTGTTGGTGCATCCGTTGAAATTAATACCAAAACAGCAATCACTGATGCAGCCGGTAATTTTGAAATTCCGGATTTTATGGAAGGTCGATATACTTTAACTATTAATAAGGAAGGTTATCTCTTTATCCCTCAAATAGAAGAAGTTGGTAATGAAATTTATCTTCATGAAATAGAAGTTAAACCTTTATCTTCATTAAAGTTATCCGCTATTCCTCATAATAATAAGGCTCTTCGTCAAAATGAAGATTTAACTTATACCTTTAAGATTATGAATGGTGGTGATAAAACAGCTACTGGAGTTACATTAACCAATATATTGCCAGAAGCTACAACTGCTATAGTATTTGAAGCCTTGTATGATGGTTCATGCGACTTGGAAAGCTTAATTTGCCAGTTGCCAGATTTAAATCCTGGTGCTAGTACTGAGGTTAAATTAACTATCCAAAATAACCAGTTAAATAGACTTAAAAATATCGCAACTTTAACTTCTAATGAGTATCCAGAAGATATCCAAACTAGCTATAAAACTGTGAAACCTCATCTATCAGTTGACTTAATTAGTAAACCAAATCCAGTAGTTATGGAAAGTTTGTTACATTATCAAGCAATTGTAGAGTTGAGTCCATTTGCACCTCACACAACTGCCACCAATGTAAAGCTCTTTTTAAAATTGCCAGAAGGTGCAGCTATAGATAGCATTAATACTGACTATGGTGTTTGTGACATTAGTGACTATCCAAGTGTTTCCTGTCAACTCGATGATTTGAGTATTGCAACACCTGATAGCATCAGTAATATGGTAGTAAATATAGACGTACAATTAACTAATGGAACTTTATTGCTTCTAACTAGTGAAGCTAGAGTTGAAGCTGCTAATTATCCAGCTCATAATATCAGAGAACGCACTAAAGTTGTTGTGCCACCGGAAGCAATGGCTGACATTACTTTTGTCATGGATACTACGTATAGTATGAATCAGGAAGTAAATAGTGTGATTAAAAATTTACAAACTGTGATTGAAAAGTATATGAGTTCTAACCAACGACCTTTGATTAATATAATTGAATTTAAAGACAATGTTAAGCTACGTGCTTTTACCACGAATTTGCAACAGGTTTTGGATACAATTCAGAACTTTAAAGTTGCGGAAGGTGGTTTATGTCAAGAGGCATCAGCCGAAGCATTAGAAATGGCAATTAATCACACCAAATCAAAGGGTAAAATTTTCCTAATCACGGATGCAAGTCCTTATGACGATGCTGATTTGAGTGTCTCTAAAAAGCGTATTCGTGCCAAGGGAATTACATTTATTCCATTCATTTCTGGTGATTGTATTACTTCATCGGCTAAAACTTCTTGGGATGGTCTGAAGTAAAAATTGTTAGGAGTCCAAACTTTGATAAATCCCAAAATAAATTTTGGACTCCTATATTATTAACAATATCATATAGATAATTTCTAAAAATGAATAAAATATTTCTTATTACTAGCCTGTTAGTATGCCAGTCAACATTCGCAACTTCCACCAGAATTATTTGTGAAGAAGGTAAGTCATGTTTGGTAAATTTCCAAACTCCTTGGATGGTAGGAATTTCTTATAAAGATAAAGGTGATGCCGTTGAATGTGGTGGTAGTTTAATTCATCCATACTGGGTTTTAACTGCTGCTCATTGTTTTAAATATGAAACAGCCGATAATGTACAGGTTGTATTGGGTAGGCAAAATCTGATTGAAACTAAAATTGGTGAAGTTATTGAAGTAGAGCAAATTATTATGCATCCTAAGTATGAAGTTGGTAATAGTCCACCAGCAGATATTGCTTTATTACGTTTAAACAAACCTGCAACACAAGAAATTATACCAATAGCAGATGCTAGTCTGGTTGAAGTTGGTAAATTTGCAACTGTGATGGGTTGGGGAAGGGTAAATAATTTTTCTAGTAATTCCGATACATTACAGTATACTTCAATGCCGATTGTCTCTAATCAAATATGTAATGAAGCCCATTTTGACGAAAAAATTGATATTGATGGTATTGCAGTTACAGACTCAATGTTATGTGCCGGTTTTAAAGATGGAAGAACTGATGCTTGTGGTGGAGATAGTGGCGGTCCTTTACTGATTAAACATAATGGAAAATTGCAACAGATTGGAATTGTTAGGTGGGGAGAAGATTGTGCTTTACCTAATTATTATGGAGTATATACCAGAATATCGTCTTTTTTAGATTTCGTTAATGAACATGTAAACAAGCCATGTACCACTTTAGTTGAACCAGAATTACTGGTAGATGCAAATGAATCAAGTGTGAATATTAGTTGGGATAGTGAATGTATGCCTAAAGGTTATGAGTTTTATTCTGCTCCATATTCCAATCCTATCAATGAGATAACTATAAATAATATTACTAGCTATGATTTAGGTCAGCGTACTAGAATTAATCTAAATTTAGATGTTTTACAGATGTTTATCCCTTACCAAAAATTGTATATTGCAGTACGAGCTTATGACTGTGATAACGCTCAAAATTGTAACCAATATAGCGACTATTCTAATTTAGAAGAAATTACTTTATACCAAGAATGATCCAAAATAAATTTTGGACTCCTATAGACCACAAAGGAAGGATTAAAAATGTTTAAGTTAATATATTACATACCAATTATTCTATTATTGTCTATGTCTAGTTTTGCTGAAGAGCAATCTTCATTTGGATTTTGTGAACTATCTGATTCAACTTGTCCTTATTTTAGTGATGAGGAAAAAAACAGCCCATACTTTGCTGATATTTTTGATAAAATAATGGGTCAAACAATGACAGCAGCTTTATTTGAAGAACCAACCGTAATAACAGCAATTCCATTTAAACTATATCCAGGTAGTACAACAGATGTACAGATTATTTCCTTAAATACCAACTTAAATACTTCAAGTAGCGTTAGTATTGACGGAGTTGATACAAATGTTAAAGAAGTATTATCAGATACCGAATTAGTAGTTAATGTTAATATTCCAGAAGAAGCTGAAACTGATATATTTTCTAATGTTGAAATTGATACTACCTTACTAGATGGACAATCAGAAATTGCTAATGGGGATGCTTTTCTAGTTATTGAAAATACTGGTGAACCTGAAATTATAGGTATTACTCCAACCACTGTTTCTAAAGGTTCAAATAATGTTGAACTATCAATATATGGTATAAATACTAATTTTACGGATACTTCAACTTTTGAGTTTTATGATGCTGAAGTTACTGTAATTAATACAAAAATCCATACTCCTAATTTTATGACTGCATTTATCAATATCAGTAAAAATGCTAGTCATGGACCTCATGATATTACAATAACTACTGAAACTGAAATCGCTCATAACTCTGCTGCTGGCCTGTTCCGAATAACTGATAATCCTCCAATTTTACCGGGAATCATCCAACTTACTAAAACTAATCATGAAATAAGTGAAGGTATAGGTACTTATTCTTTTATTGCAGAGCGTATAAATGGTAATGATGGTGAAGTTAGTGTTAGTTATATTATTGATTCAACTGAAGGTGATATTTATGAAACTGGAATTTTAACTTGGCTAGATGGTGAAAGTAGTACTAAAGAATTTGATATAGAAATTGCTGACAATTCTGAATACGAAAGTGATAAAACTTTGTCTGTCAAACTGGATAAAATTACTAATGGGGCAACTTTGGGAGTTGATACAGCAATAGCCACAATTATTAATGATGATCCTCAGATTCAAACCACTCCTCCAACTCAAAAAATTGTTAATACCAATAATACCAAAGTTCCTACTATAGATGATGTAACAGAAATAGGTACTATCCAATTTTCCGTAAAAAATCAAAATTCGATTGAAGAAAACAAAGAACAAATTGTTTTAATTGTAGAACGTTTGGATGGTTCAGATGGTCAAGTAATTGTTAAATATAATTTAATCGAAGATTCTGCTGAATTTGAGAAAGACTTCATAGCAGTTGGCGGTACTTTAACTTGGGAAGATGGCGATGATAAAGATAAGGAAATAACAATTTCTATCTTAGACGATGAAACTGTGGAAGAGAATGAAACTTTTACTATCAAATTAACTAATGTAGCTGGTAATGCAAGTTTAGGTCTGTCTGAAACTAAGATAGCTATTTTGAATGACGATGTAGATGATATAGTTGTAGAACCTCCAGTTGATATTTCTAAACCAACTGCTCCGATAGAAGGTGATGCTGTTAATCCTCCTGCAACAGAAAAAACCCCTCCAATTGAAGAGGAGAAATCTCCAACTAATGATGATGGTTTATCTTCAAAAGATGTTATTCCAAAAATTACTGAAGAAAACGCAGAAATTTCAGCAAAATCAATACCTATTATTTCATACGCACCAGCATGTCCTGATGACAGTAGTGAAATTAATATTACCTGTATTTTCAATCGTAATAAGATGATAAGTGATATACTCATCACCGAAAATGCCAGTGTATCAAGTGGTATTCTAACTGGAACTATGGAAAATCATGGTTGGGTTTCCAATCTCACCATTCAAAAAGATGGAATCCTAATTGGTGGTTTTGTTACTGGTTATATTGAAAATGAAGGCATAATGGCTAACTTTGATTTTCGTGGAGCTTCTATTATTGGTGGAACTTTGGGCGGAATTATTACTAATAATAGTCTTATAATCGGTGTTTTTGAAGATGTTTATTTAGAAGCCAACACTCATATTACTGGTGGTAAATTAACTGGTTATATTATTGGTGATCCAAACCAAAAAGCTCTTTTAGAACATCTTGTAATAACTGGTAATGGAATTTTGAAAAATGTGATAATTGGTGAAGAGGTGGATATTGCTGATACAATTATGATTGATGAATCTGTTGAATTTATTCAAAGATAATGGAAAAAATATTCAGTGATCTAAAAACCTTCCATGTCTTCAAAACACTGGAAGGTTGTGAACAAAAATTTGTTAGTCCTGCACATAATATTGTTCACTAACTACGTCACTGCCATGTTGTAGGGATAATCCCTTGTGGTTATCCTAATATTCTCATGACCGAAAAAATTATCTTTATCTGTTTTTTGGGTATCATCTTTGTTTAGCAATACCAAAAAACTATTGGAAAAAACGTGATAACGTCAACATTAACAAAGATATAATAACAATTAAATTATCTCCGAATTGAACGTAAGGAGTCATTCCTTGATAAGCTTGAACTTCTGTCCGCAAAGAAGTAATTTTAAACTGTGGAGATTGAGCAATTATCTTCCCTTTATTATCTATCACTGCGGATATACCCGTGTTGGTAGCACGCAATAAATAACGACCAGTTTCTAAAGCTCGCATACGGGCAATTTCTAAATGCTGATGAGGAGCAATTGAATCCCCAAACCAAGCGTCATTACTAACATTTACCAATAATTCTGCCATAGGTAAACTATTACGAGTCAAATCCCCAAAAGCATCCTCATAACAAATTGATATTCCAATAAAATGACCAGCACTAGTCAAAGGAATCTGTTTGGCTGCTCCAGTTGAAAATTCTGACATAGGAATATTTAGTAGTTTAAAAAAATTGCCAAAAATGACTTGGAAAGGAATATATTCACCAAAAGGAACCAAATGATTTTTATAGTAAAAACTTGGCTTATCAGCAAAATTCATCACTGTATTGTAATAAGTACCATCTGTATTCATTACTGGAACACCAATTAAAAAATCAGTTTTATGTTCCAAATGTTCCCGTTGCAATTCCTCTAAAAAATTGGGAGCATAACTGGGTATTTCATGATAAAACAATGGGATAGCAGTTTCTGGCCAAACAATAAGATCAACATCACGCTGAGATTGACTTAACTCCAAATAACGCAGCATACTTGGTAATTGAAAGCCAGATAACCATTTGAATTCTTGTGGTATATTACCTTGTATTAAGGCTACTTTTATTGGTTTATCTACCGATTTGGTCCATTCAACTTCCGCTAGTAGCCCTATAGTCCATAAGCTAACCAATGCTATAACAGGTAGTATTGCACGACGTTTTAAATTAATAATATAGACTAGCAGTACTGCTGTAAAAACGACAATCCAACTGACTCCGTAAACTCCCAGTAATGGTGCAAAGTTGTTTAATGGTGAATCAATTTGACTATAGCCAATGCTTAACCAAGGAAAACCAGTGAATAACCAACCTCGTAACCATTCCATCAATGTCCAAGCTGCTGGTAATAATAGTAAATTATATTTTGGAAAGAAACGAATCAACAACCAACCCAAAAATGCTGGGTACATTGCTATGACTAGAATAAAAACTAGAGTTAACAAAATAGCTCCTATCATTGGCAAACCACCAAATTGATAAAAACTAATATGTACCCAAGATACTCCAACACCAAACATCCCTACACCATATAAAAAACCTCGCCACCAAGCCCGTTGTGGGGTAACATTTTGCCAAAGTAAGAATAATATAACCAATGATAATATTGCGATTGGAAATATAGAGTAGGGAGCAAAAGCTAATGGTAAGATACTACCACTTAAAAGAGCTAATATATCTCCTAGTTTAAGATTAGAAAGTTTCAAAAAATAAATCCTTTGTGGTTAAGTTATGGAAAACATGTCTAGTATTGCTAAAAATCCTCCCAACCATCATTTGGATCATCATGATTAGCGTGATGTTTAACTTGAATATCATTGTTAACACTTATATCATTGGATTTATGCGAATTTTGTGAGTTAGCAATATTAAAAATAGATACCTGTTGTTTAAGATTCTGAGCCTGCTCTTTCATGGATTCACTGGTAGCAGCAGCTTCTTCCACTAAGGCAGCATTCTGCTGAACCATTTCATCCATTTGTAATACTACTTTATTGATCTGGTTAATACCACTGGACTGCTCTTGACTAGCTGCAGCAATTTCTACAATAATATCACTGACTTTTTTCACTGCTATGACTATTTCTTCTAATGTTTCACCAGATTTATTGGCAAGGTTAGCTCCCTCTTCAGCTTTAGCAACACTGTCTTGAATTAATTCTCTAATTTCTTTAGCTGCTGAAGCACTACGTTGAGCTAAAGTACGAACTTCAGTGGCAACTACCGCAAAACCTCTTCCGTGTTCACCAGCTCTGGCAGCTTCCACCGCCGCATTTAAAGCCAACAAATTAGTTTGGAAGGCAATTTCATTAATAACCTCTATTATATCAGTAATTTTTTTACTGCTGGTATTAATTTCTGTCATAGCATTGATGGTTATGCCCACAACTTCTCCACCTTTTTCTGCACAATTTTTAGCACTAATGGATAATTGACTAGCGTGACTAGCATTATCAGCACTCTGTTGAACTGTACTAGTTATTTGTTCTATGCTGGCGGAGGTCTCTTCCAAAGAAGCAGCTTGTTGTTCAGTGCGTTGACTAAGGCTAAGATTACCTTGTGATATTTCATTAGCAGCATTCGCTACTACCTGAGATGAATGGGAAATTTGTTGCATTATTTCAGTAAGACGTGCTACTGTCGAATTAGCATCATGTTTTAGCTGACCAAAAGTTCCACTATAATCATTTTCAATAGTCTGAGTTAAGTCACCATTAGATAAACCAGACAACAATCTTATTATATCTTCAACCATAGTTTGATTTAACACTATGATTTGATTGATACTTTCACTTATAGTTTTAAAGAAACCAGTTTTATTTTCTAAATTGATCCGTTCTTCTAAATTACCTTGAGAGATAGATGTGATAACTCTACTAATATCGTGTTCTAAATGTTCTCTTAGTTGAGTTTGCATATCGGCAAAAGCTTGTAATAATTGACCAATTTCATCTTTACCAGTTATTTTAATTGTACCATCCAAATTACCGGCAGAAATAGCGTTGGAAACTTCGATTAAATGAGCCAATGGGCGTTTAATGTTACGAGTGATTAACCAAGCAATAAGAATAATCACTATCAACGCAATTAAAGCCGTTATTAGTAATAACCATTTTAATTTATTAATTGTAATAAAGGCTTCATCTTTGTCCATTTCAGTCAATAATGCCCAAGTAATTTCTTTACTCACATTTAATGGAGTGTAAGCGGTAAGGACTAAGATATTAACATCATGGTATTCTGGAATAATGGTAATGCCAGTTTCGCCAGCCAATGCCGCATCCACAGCTTCACTTTGAATTCGACTAGTATTGGGATTAGCAAAAGAGGCCTTCATCGAAAAATTTTTTTCATCGTGATAGGAATTAGATCTAATAAGCTTGTCGCTACCAACTAGATAAGATTCTCCACTTTTACCCAAACCAGCTTTTTGATGGATGATTTCATTCATTACAACATCATTCAACTTCACCGCCACTATCATTTCTAATTTATCATCAACCATTAATGGTTGGGCAATAAAAGCTATTGGTTCACCATTACTTGGGACATAAGGGGCAAAATCAGTAATTCCAAACTGTTCATTTTTTAATATTGTTTGAACTAGCTCTCCTAAAGTAGAATCAGCATATTTACCACTGATAATATTAGTTTTATAGTCATCTTCATGGGCAACTGTATAGAATATTTTGCCTTGCGGATGGATCAGTAGTAAGTCTTGATAATTATACTCAGTAACATATTGAGAAAAGAAACTCTCTTGCGTTCCACTACTTATACCAAAATACTCCTCTAAATTCATAGTGACAACAATAACCCAATTAAGGTCGGGAATTTCCAATGGTCCATAACTGGTTATCTCTACTTGATTGGTACTACCAAATTTGATTTTAACATCAGATTGACCAGCTAATGCCTTAGTTATATCACCTCCAGTTTTTTCAGCCCCAATAATGTTTTCTTTACCCTTAACAGTTCTTTCACTCCGATAACTACTTTGTTTATTTACATTGCCAACCAAATATGCTTCTCCACTTATACCAATTTTGTTCTGAACAATAGCATTTATTTCATCAAAAGTTATGGATACTATCAAAGTCCCAACACTTTCATTTTCAGATGTATGAACTGGAGTAGAAATCAAAAGAACCGGTACCTTATTGAGAAAAGTTAAATCTTGAATGGCAGTTTTTTTGAGGCCACTTTTAAATACACTTCTAAGAGCAAAATTTTTATCATCATTCGTTAAGAGATTTTTGTGAAGATGATTTTTGGAGGTGGTATAAACAATATCGCCGTCTTTGGCAACTAAAAATATGCCATGATATTTATACTTAGCTTTAAATTTATCTACTTTAATTTTAAATTCAGCTTCAAGTTTTTGTTCGATAGCATCGTGATCGTGAATATCTTGAACTTCAAGTTCTTGGTCAGTAGTGTTATCACTTGCATGATGTGCTGCATCAAGCTCAAGAATGGCTTTTGACATTGATAATGACTGGGAAAAAAGAGATACATGATGTTGATGTGTTTGAATATATTTTTCTATTTGTAACTTTCTAGCTTCTTGTACAGATTGCAGTTTTTCAAATGCATCGTTCCTAAATATATCCACAGTATCTAGCAAAATGTGCATATCGCGCTTGCGTTCTACAAAGAAATTTTCTATCTGAATCTTTTTGTTGGTACGAGCAGTTTCTAACTGGGTAAAAGCAGCATTTTTTAGTGCGTTATGACTGTTTACTATGAATATTATGCCGGTAACGATAAATATTAAAGCGATAATTAAAAAAGCTAGTGATAGTTTAGTGTTTATTTTCATTGTGGTATGACTGATTTGGACCAAATAATTGCCAAGGATGGATGGTAATATCGTTGTCAAATATGTAATATGCTTCTGCTTCAGTAACTTGAGGCGGTAATGTATAACTACGATAACCATTTAAACACAAGATATGGCGACGATAATCTTGAATTTTTAATTGAGAAGTAAAACAATCCATTGCTTGCTTTTTGCGTTTCAAATTGGGTGTTATGTCTAATAACATATTAGGATGTAAAGGAATTCCAACTTCATACATTATTAACTTTACCTTGCTACGCCTCGCAACTTCCATTGCCAAACGTGCTAAAACAGCGTGGTCTGGGTGAATTTCTGCCAATGACGGTGCATAAATACAAGTAATATCTTCAATATTAGTATAATTACATAAACGTTGCAACAATTTTTCATCATAAGTTAAACAACGGTCAGTTATACCCCAAAATTCGGGAATACCATAACCCAAAATTTTGGCAGCTTGAATACTTTCCTGTTGCCTAAGTTTTATATATTGCAAACGGCTATCCACGTTTGGATGTTCAATAGCAGCACTACCATCTGTTAAGATAATAACTTTTACCAAATTACCTTGAATTACATTTTGAATTATAGCACCAGCACAAGCAAACACCTCGTCATCTGGATGGGGAGCTAAAACTAGAACATTATCTTTTGGCAAGATAGTGGTAGCAGTATATGGGATAAAATCAGCTTCCATTATGTTTAAATCTCTGGTTTTGAAAGAGTTTAAGTTATTTATATGTGCAGTATAACACAATATAGAAGACAAATTAACCATGAACATAGTAAGATTAATAGCATTGTAAACAGCTAACTTACTAATATTTAGGGAAGGTGTCTAATCTCCAATATTGTTTTGTATCACGAAATTTAAACTCAATTTGATTGTATCATTATCATTTCTAATGAATGTTCTTTGTTAATTCAGGATTATGCCAAACGGTGGGAAATTGAAACTTTATTTAGTTGCTTAAAAACTAAAGGATTTAATCTTGAAAATACTCACTTAATTGACTATGAACGTATTTCCAAATTATTTGCTATTACTTTTGCGTAGATAAGGATTATTATACAGTAGTAGGTATTTGGTTAGAAGCTGTTTTTCTAAATAAAACGGTTACCTAACTTTGTCCGGTGCAAAGATATAATATATTTTTTGGATGTGCTTAATTGCTGATATATTAGGTATTTATGCCGGCGAGACGATTTGAACGTCCGACCTACCGATTACGAATCGGTTGCTCTACCACCTGAGCTACACCGGCTCAATATCCTCTTAGTAAAATTTATCGCTTTGTACTAAAGGTGCTTATTATAACATAACTTTGGGTTGAATATGGTGATTGCTAAATTATTGTCAATTGCTCTTGCTAAACTACAATAATTAGACATTTTTACCAAATAGCAGGCATTGAGAGATTTGTTGGTGTGTCCGATTTTTAATTAATCAATTCAACTTTCCAATCATTATTAGATAGTTCAGATAATTCTATTATGTCTTGACAAAATTTGTAAATATTCCTAGCATCAACATTAGTTTCAAGATAATAACCATTTGATAAATGACGACTAGAACGAAAATTATCTTTTAAAGCAACATAATGTGGGAACTTTTCTACAATTTGAGTAAATGTATCGGAATCTAAATCTATTATAATTTCCAATGTTTTTTGCACTACATCACGCCAAGAAGATACGGCATAAGAATCACCCATTATTATTACTGCAAATGGTTTTTTTCCTTTCATATCATGGGAAGTTAAATGTGAACTGGTTTGTACTTCACCAAAATAAGGCCAAATTTCTAAGGCTTTTTTGGCTAAATCAGTTGTCCTATTTCTAATAGCTTCTTCATCCCATTGATTTAAATCAGCAAAATAACGGTTTAACCGTAAACTACCATTGCGTAAAATTTTTTGTTTTTCGGAAAAACCTTTCTGAGCTAATTTTGAATTAACTCCTGAAAGGGTTAAATTTCCTATAGTATTACACAATGTTTTGTGAATACTCTGATGGTCATCACCTAACATCTTTTTCCATTTAGGAGTTAATGTCTGTGGCATGATATGTTCGATAGTAATGTCGCTATGATTAACATTAACTGGTTCTTTATTTTGAAAATTTTCTAATCTTCCGAGAATTAGTTTAGTAATTTTTTTACGACTTCCTGTTCTTACATATAATTGAGCTTTTTTAAAATTATACATAAATTGAGAATTATCTGGATATTTTTGTTCGGACAGTTCTACTTTCAGTCCTTCTATAAAATTACCATACTGTGAGATTTTTCCATAAAGATAAGAAAAAACACGATTTAAACCACGAGTTTGTTCTTGACAAATAAAACGTCTCACTAAAAAATTTTCCAACAAATCAAGTATTTCAATAAACTGTTCTTCTGAAATAAGTTGTGGTTTACTGTCATAAGCAGCATAAAGATGTAATAATAAAGGATAAATAACTGTTACTTCAATTTGATTTAACCTTGAAATACGCTCACTAATCTCTTGATTTTTTTCCTTATCTGCTGGATAAAGCAATCTTTCATAGTAGTTGGCAAATTTTGCTAAATCTTTTAATGACTTTATTACTTCATTTGCAGTCTTTAGTTTATCATTATGCTTTTTTAAGGTGAAATAAACATCATTTATTTTGACCATTGCTCCATCTTTCATAGAATAATGACGCATATATTCACTAAGTTCATTTCCCAATTTTTGCTGAATGGGTTGCCAATATGTGTTGTAAGAATCTGTCACTAATTTTTCATCACGAATTCGCATAAAAAAATAGTTACGGAGCAAATCTGCTTGAGAAAGCTCTTCACCTTTAGCATTTAAGCTTTCAAAAATTTTATACGGATCGTCGTTTTCGCTTAATTCTATGTGAACAACTTTTAGACTACGAGTTATTACTTGAGTTAAAATATCAAGAGTAATTTTAGTTTTAGCAACTTCTTTAGTAAAAAATGTAAAGGCATCTTTGATAAGATTGTCGATAGTGCATTCTTGGCCATGTATTATTTGTTCAAAACATGTTGCATCGCCTTGTAATTTAGTTGGAACTAATTTAATACTGTCATCACGAAAAGTATTAAGTAAATAATCATGTTCAATTCCGTTAGCAAGTTTTAGGGTTGAAGATTCAGTTTTAGCTTTGTTCCATAATATTGCCAATAATACAAATAGAGTGGTTAAACGTTGTTGACCATCAATCAATAAAAACTGTTTAACTTTTTTATTACCTTCTAACGGCATTGTGACAAAAGACCCAAAAAAATGATTTTCGTTCTGTTCATGAAAAGAAGCTAAATCTACTAGATCATCCCATAACGTTTGCCAATGTTTTCTTTCCCACACATAAGCACGTTGATACAAAGGAATAACATATTGTACTTTGCCTTGAATTATTGCTTCAATATCTTTTTCATCTGCCTTCATATTTTCTCCCAGTTATAATTTAGAGTCAGTTTTTCAGTATACATTATAATATATTATGAATACAACAAAGACATTAACTCGGATGTAATTAAAAATGCATGAATTTTTACTATTTCTTCACATAAATTATTTTGCGTAAAAATGGTTTATTACATTGCAAAATTTCTGGTAAATTCTCAATTTCTGTCACAGCATCTTTTGTACCAATAAACTTACTGTACATAATTTTTCAATATAACAATAGTTCGGACAGTTTTAAATAAGCATCTGAAATAAAGTGAGAATCCTAAATTATGAGATAATAGAATTATAATATGACAGACACCGAACTAAAAAATGGAAGCAGTACTGTCAAGTTACTATCAACTCATCTATCCACTTTCTTACAACAAATTCCTAATCTCCCGCAAAGCCACTGACAATACTGATATATCAGGATTTTCAATATTATTGATATCTGCTAAAACCTGTTGACAACGGTTGATACAAACCTGTTTCTGCTCCATCCAAGTTATCATTTGAGCTTCTGGTTCAGCAGCATCAGTCCTTAATACCACAATGGTTAATTTCCTATGAGTACGATACAAATCATCCCGCAGAGCTGAACGAGACAAAGATGTCCAACGTGTATCTCGTGGTAATTCACTGATTTTATTAAATAACCATCCTAAGCTAAATTCAGTCCCTAATTTGAAATATAAAATAGCTACATGTTCCAATTCAATTCCAGTATTACTAGCTATTTCAACTATATCTAAGGC
>JAUCGN010000236.1 GCA_030378125.1 Thiotrichales bacterium HSG1
ATTCTGAGCAAATGTCTGTTCAATATTAGCTTCTAAACCGGGAACATCCCACAATTCCTCTAAACTATTTGGAGTAATATGTTCATTTATCACACCCATAAGTACATCATAACGAATTGCATCAATAGTATTCTCAATCGAATCAACCGACATTAATTCATTACGTTGCTCATAAATAATTTTCCGTTGATCGTTAGAAATATCATCATATTCCAACAACTCCTTCCGAATATCAAAGTTACGCCCTTCAACCTTGCGTTGAGCATTTTCAATCGTTCTAGTAATCCAAGGATGTTCAATTGCTTCATCATCTTCCATTCCAAACTTTTGCATTAATTTAGAAACTCTTTCAGATGCAAAAATCCGCATTAGATTATCTTGCAAAGACAGATAAAAACGACTGGAACCCGGATCACCTTGCCGACCAGAACGACCACGCAATTGATTATCAATTCGCCGTGATTCATGTCGCTCCGTACCTATAATGTGTAACCCACCACTATTTAGCACTGACTCATGTAACTGTTGCCATTCTTTTTGTAATCTTTCCACATCTTGTTTATCTGGGTTATCGCCTAAAGCTTTGATTTTTACCTCAACACTGCCGCCCAACACAATATCGGTACCACGTCCAGCCATATTAGTAGCTATAGTTATAGAACCGGGTGCACCAGCTTGAGCAATAATACTCGCTTCTTGTTCATGGAATCTAGCATTTAAAACTTTGTGTTGAATTTTATCCTGTTCTAAATGCTTAGACAATAACTCTGAGCTTTCAATTGAAGTTGTACCAACCAACACTGGCTGTTTACGAGTTTGACAATCTTTAACATCTTCAATTATAGCCTTATATTTTGCTTCAACAGTCAAATAAACTAAATCCCCTTTATCATCCCGAACCATAGATTCATTGGTAGGAATAACTGCCACTTCTAAAGCATAAATTTGTTGAAATTCATATGCTTCTGTATCAGCAGTACCAGTCATACCTGACAATTTACCATACAAACGGAACAAGTTCTGGAAAGTAATAGAAGCCAAGGTTTGATTTTCATTTTGAATCGTAACCCCTTCTTTAGCTTCAACAGCTTGATGTAAACCCTCAGACCATCTACGTCCCGGCATTTGCCGACCGGTAAATTCGTCCACAATGACAATTTGGTCATCTTTAACAATGTAGTCAACATCCAATTGAAACAGAGTGTGGGCTCGCAAAGCTGATAGGATATGGTGCATCATGCTTATGTTACCCGCATCATATAAACTTTCACCTTCTTTCAAAATACCTTCTTTAACAAGAGCTTCCTCAATATGTCGATGCCCTTCATCACTGAGGGAAACTTGTTTGTGCTTTTCATCAATATAATAATCGCCGGGAACTTCCACCTCCTCATCTTTTTGGGTTTCACGCTCTTGTGGTTTGAGGATAGGAATGATGACATTGATACGTTTATATAAATCCGAATTATCATCAGTGGGGCCAGAAATAATCAATGGGGTACGAGCTTCGTCAATTAAAATGGAGTCAACTTCATCTATAACCGCAAAATTTAGCTTTCTCTGTACTTTATCTTCACTACTGAAAGCCATATTATCGCGCAGATAATCAAAACCAAATTCATTATTGGTTCCATAAGTTATATCGGCTCCATAAGCCTCACGCTTCTCTTCCGAAGACATACCAGAGAGACTAACTCCTACTGTCATGCCTAGAAATTGGTAAATATTACCCATCCATTCGGCATCACGCTTGGCAAGATAGTCATTAACTGTGATAACATGCGTACCGTCACCAGAAAGAGCATTTAAGTAAATGGCCAAAGTAGCGACTAAAGTTTTACCTTCACCAGTCCGCATTTCGGCAATTTTACCGCTGTGCAACACCATTCCACCAATTAGCTGTACATCAAAATGACGCATATTTAGAGCACGTTTACCAGCTTCACGAACTGTCGCAAAAGCCTCTGGCAATAGTTCATCTAATGTTGCACCATTTTTTAAACGTTGCCGAAATTCTGTTGTCTTGGCTTTCAGTTGATCATCGCTTAAAGCTGATATTTCTGGTTCTAAATCATTTATTTTTTTTACAGTTTTAAACAATTGTTTGATCAGTCGATCATTACGACTACCAAACATTTTAGCAAGTATATTTTTGAACATTTTTTCAATTTTGGTTATAAGATTTATAGTATAAATTAAGGACTTTTTAATAAAATTCTACTAAGGAAAATATTTAATGTGGGTGTTATGAATATTTTAGGGGTGGGAAGCAAATAAAATTCCCAATTTATTAAGCTAAACCTTCCAGATTTTAAAAACTGTGGAAAGTCTAATTATTAAATGTTATTAAATTCTAATTCTTTAACGTTTAACATCAAATTTTGGAACCCATCCTTGAGTGTGTTGCATAACTAATTCTAACAGTAAATTTATATGTTCAGAGCTAGAATTTAAAGCTGGAATATAATGAAATTCTTTGCCGCCAGCTTGTAAAAAGTTACGCCTATTTTCTACATCAATCTCTTCTAAAGTTTCTAAACAGTCTGTTGCAAAACCGGGACATGTTATGTCTACCCTTTTTATTCCATTTTTACCAAGTTCAATTAATGTTTCATCAGTATAGGGTTTAAGCCATTCTTCTCGGCCAAATCGAGATTGAAATACTACTTGGGATGGTATATCAATTTGTTCCGCTATTAACCTAGCTGTCTTTTGACATTCACAATAGTACGGGTCACCATTTAAAAAAAACGCTTGGGAATGCCATGGAAGGAAAATAATAGTCTATCTGGTGTTCCATGTTTAGCCCAATATTGTTTAATTTGAGTGACTAAGGCATGGATATAGAGCGGATGATCGTGATAGTGAGAAATAAATCGTATATCTGGTAACCAACGCCATTTTTTGAAGACTTCACTTACTGCGTCAAATACTGAACCAGAACTAGTGGATGAATATTGTGGGTATAGAGGTAATATCAAAATATACCTTGCATTAGATTGACGCAACTGTTCCAAACCAATGGCAATTGAAGGTTCGCCATATCGCATACCTAATGCAACTGTAGTTATGTC
>JAUCGN010000237.1 GCA_030378125.1 Thiotrichales bacterium HSG1
GTACAATTCACTTTATTGAGTCCACATTAGAAGAAGAAGATCGTAATACTCTATTTCAAATCAAGATATTAAGAGAAAATTTAGATTAGTTTATCAAACTTATTCTTGTAACTTCTTAAAAAAACATGGTAAACTTTTGTCTTGGCAGTTCGTGTTAGTTAAATTCAATTGAAGTTTATGGAGTTTTTGATGATAAAAAATATGCTAAAAATTTTGATAATTTTTATAGGAATTTTTGGAACAGTTTACGCTACTGAAGATGAACCTATTGAAATTACTTACGTTGAATGGTCTAGTGAAGTGGCTAGTGCCAATGTCATTAAGGTGGTTTTAGAAGAAATAGATGTAGAAGTTGATATAATTCCAGTTACTGCGGCAGCTATGTGGCAAGCAGTAGCAAGTAATGATGTTGATGGTCATGTGGCAGCTTGGTTATACACTACTCATGCTCACTATTTGGAGGCAGTTCAAGAAAATATAGAATATTTGGGACCTAATCTATTAGGTACTAAAATAGGCTTAATTGTTCCTGAATATGTAACTATTAACTCTATTACTGAACTCAATGATAATATCAAAAAATTTAGAAAACGTATTATTGGTATTGATCCCGGAGCCGGGTTAATGAGTAAAACTGAACAGGCGATAGAAGAATATGACCTAAAAAAGTTTAAATTGATTGAAGGTAGCGGAGCAGCTATGACGGCTAGTTTGGGAAATGCTATTAAGAATAAGGAATGGATAGTTGTTACCGGTTGGACTCCACATTGGATATTTTCACGTTGGAAATTAAAGTATTTAGACGACCCTAAAAATATATACAATCCCAAAGATAGTCGTGGAGAAGAGCATATTGGTACTATTGTACGTAAAGGTTTAAAAAAAGATAATCCAAAAGTATATAAAGTACTTGATAATTTTTTATGGAAAACTTCTGACATGGAACAAGTAATGATATGGAACGAAAATAAAGATTCTGATCCTTACGAAAATGCTGTACGTTGGGTGAAAGAAAACCGTGATAAAGTAAATAAATGGATAGGAAAATAATGGTATATCGATCTAAATCAGGTTTTTTGAAAGGCATGAACCCAACGGTTGCCCTATTTTCCAAAGCAGTGATTATTATATTTGTATTATTTGGAGGAATTTGGACCGAAACTGCTTCCAAAACATTTAATGCTTTAAAAACCAATATTATCTGGGGATTAAATTGGTATTACATAGGAGTAGTTGCATTTTTTTTATTTTTTGTAATTTGGTTAATGTTCAGTCGTTATGGAAATATTCGACTTGGTGATGATGATGAAAGACCTCAATTTGGTTATTTTTCTTGGTTCGCCATGTTATTCAGTGCTGGCATGGGAATCGGGTTAGTATTTTATAGCATTGCAGAACCAATTTATCATTTTCAAAGTAATCCTTTCATAACCGAAGGTTTAACTCCAGAAGCTGCTGAAGCAGCGATGCGAATTACTTTTCTACATTGGGGACTACACCCTTGGGCTATTTACGTCATTGTTGGTTTATCTCTAGCTTATTTTGCCTATCGTAAAAAATTACCTCTAACTATTCGTTCTGCTTTATACCCCATCATTGGTGAAAGAATTTATGGGCCAATTGGTCATGCAGTTGATATTTTAGCTGTATTTGGAACTGTGTTTGGATTAGCAACTTCATTAGGTCTTGGAGTGCAACAAATGGATACCGGACTATCCCATTTATTTAAATACGAATCTTACTCAACAACTGAAAATATTGCAAAAAATACTTATACACAAGAAAAATGTAGTGATGTTATAGAAGCAGAACAAAAATCTTGCATTGATTTGGCAGCTACTGAGTATTCCAGACCATTCCCATACAGTTTAATATTAATAATTGTGATCGTTACTTTAGTTGCAACGTGGTCGGTAGTTTCTGGGGTTGGTAAAGGAGTTAAAATTCTCAGTGAATTAAATTTAATTTTAAGTTTTATTTTATTGATATTTTTGCTTTTATTTGGACCTACCCGTTATTTATTGAATTCATTTATCCAAAATACTGGAGATTACTTAGCTTCGATAATTCCATTAAGTATGTGGACTGATGCTAATAAGGATACTGGTTGGCAAAGTGGCTGGACAACTTTTTATTGGGCATGGTGGATAGCTTGGTCACCATTTGTGGGAATGTTCATTGCTCGTATTTCACGGGGACGCACCATTCGAGAATTTGTGATTGGAGTTTTATTAGTCCCAACTTCTTTGGCTTTTTTATGGCTCACTGTATTTGGGAATACCGCATTGTATATGGAGTTAATGTACACTACCATTAATGAGACAGGAGCAACAGTTTCTGCCATCGGTCAGGCTGGGATTATGAAAGCGGTCAATAATGATGTTACGATTGCACTTTATACTACTTTTGAAAAAATGGATGTTGGTATTATGGGTACTTTCGCCTCTGGAATAGCTACTATGTTAATTGCTTCCTACTTTATTACCTCTTCTGATTCAGCCACTTTAGTTGTCTGCACCATATTATCAGTAGGTAATGAAAATCCACCAATTAGACATAGGATATTTTGGGGAATTGGAGAAGGTACTGTTGCTGGAATATTACTTATTTTAGGAGGTTTGCAAGCCCTACAAACAGCTTCTATAACTGCAGCTCTACCATTTTCATTTATAATTTTAGTGATGATTTATGGGTTGATGAAGGCTCTGAAACAGGAAAAATTGTGAACTGAAAATTATTCTTAATAAATTCAAGCTTATGTACGTTCAGAAAAGGTATACATGCTGGAAATGCTATAACTACTAACAGTACTGGCATTACGACCTAAAATATGACAAAATAATGGTTTTTGCTAATCGGTTTAATTAAAACTAAATGATTCAGTTCAGCAGTGATGAGGATTACCAGAATTATATTTTACCCGGAGTATCTCGCACTTTTGCATTAACTATTCCTCAGCTACCACCAGACTTGTGTAAAGTAGTTAGCAATGGTTACTTATTGTGTAGGATAGCTGATACTATAGAGGATGAACCTAATTTAACTTTTATACAGAAAAGACAGTTTTCTCAA
>JAUCGN010000238.1 GCA_030378125.1 Thiotrichales bacterium HSG1
GGGCAAACAATTCCAGATTTTTTATTATTGAACGATCACGATGTGGACTATTTTTACCCGGTTCTTTCAAAGTACCACGATATTGTCTAATTTCCTCACCAGTTAAGCCACAGACATAAGCTTTGTCCAGTTTGATAAGTTGAATTGCGTATTCGTAGAGCTGTTCAAAATAATCTGAAGAATGACGTAATTCTTTCCAGCTATATCCTAACCAAGTTACATCATTTTTAATTGATTCAACATATTCAAGGTCTTCTTTGCTTGGGTTAGTGTCATCAAATCGTAAATAACAAAATCCTCCATTTTCGGTGGCAATATCAAAATTAAGACAAATTGATTTAGCATGACCAATATGTAAATAACCATTTGGTTCGGGTGGAAAACGGGTAATTACCTGAGATTTATTTGTATCTTGAGCAATAATTTGGCGAATGAAGTCGTTGGGAATAGATTTAGAAATTTGCATGGTAAAAAATTTAAAATGTAAAGTTTTCCACCGACTTTATCGGTGGTTACTTATATTTAACCCCTTAGGTGGTTGAACTTAATAAAGTAAGTGAAACTGTTTAGCCACGATTTCTAATCGCCATTACATCTACGATCTTACCACCAACTTCATCAGAAACATCCAAGACATTTTGTAACTCGTTTAGAAGTTTCTTTTCGTTATCATCAACAACTCCATCGGCAAAAGCAATATCAACAGCACAGGAAAAAGCAGTTTCCCGCAATTCATCTGGTAGACTACTTTTAGCGATGGACACAAGACCACCAACACCTTCATTTTGCAAGACGGTAATTAACTTTTTAAACATTTCGGACATCTGTTTTTCTTTAATGCTATCAAACATTTTCATTTGTAGCATGTAAGCAAAAATACTTTTAGATTCCGATTCATCAATATCGCCATCAGCCGCAGAAGATGCTAAGGCGATTGCTAAAAAGGCTTCTTGTTTGGTAAAAGTATCGGCTGAAGATGGTTCATTATTAGTTGAAAACCAACCCATGATTTAATTCTCCATTTGGAATAAAATGTTAAGGATAAAATTTAAGTGCATTATACACCAAATCTTTAACAAGTTGTAAACTTTAAAATACCTAACATAAAATATAAGGAAAATATAAACTAACCTTGTAGGTATTTTGAGATTGTAAAATGGTTAATTTTGCTGGAGAGGAATAAAAAAATTGTAGGCGTTGTTGGATATTTTTTTGGGCTATATTGTTGCCATATTTTTGCAATTTGGAAGAAATGGGATTAATAATGGTAATAGTAATATATTTATCTTGTAAATACCCAATTATATTAATAATTCCTCCTTTTTCTAATGGCTGAATACCATGATAAATAGCATTCTCTAATAAAGGTTGTAAGGACAAAGGCGGCAAACAGGCATCTTGTGGAACTTTGTCTATGTCCCAAATAATTTGTAAACGGTTACTAAAGCGTAATTTTTCAATATTTACATACTGTTTGCATAATATCAATTCTTTTTGTAAAGTAGTCTGTTTGCTGTTCGTTAAACTAGCTCGAAATAAATCAGCAAAGTCTTCTACTACTTGTTCTGCTTTATCCGGCTGAAAGCGAATCAAACTCGCAATTGTATTCATGCTGTTAAATAAAAAATGGGGCCGAATACGAGCCTGTAAAGCTTGAATTTGAATGGCTGTGAGAGCTTTAGTTTTATTTTTCCATTGATATTGGATATAAAAATAACGCAATATTATTGCACTGATAATAGCACTAACAAGTAAATTGCGACTTAAAAATAACTGATATTGGGACGTAGAATCTATACCTAAAAAAGAGTAGCTAATCCACCACATAAATTCACTGACTAAATAAGTTATCAACAAAATGGTAAAATAGCTGACAACACCCACAGTAATATTATTGTGTAAAATACGTTGTACTCCACATAATGCAATCATGCTCAGTAATGAAATCCATTGTACAAACAGGGAAGTCATCGCTAAATCAGCAAGCAAGTTATTGTTTATGTAATTCCAATCATAATCAGTTTTACCAAGCGGTATTAACACAAATATAAAAGCTAATAGTTCAGTAACCAAAACTACTAAAAATACCGTGTAAACATCGCAAAAATTTGGTAAAAATGAGTTATTTTGCCGCTTAAAAATCTTTAAGATTTGGTTCAGATTTCTGTACCTTATTGATATTAATTACAAAAGGAGAAGATGGATCATTATTATCTATTTTTGCAATTACACACCATTTACCTTTTTTCTTTGAGTCCAAAGGTACTTCTATACATTCTCCATCAGTTTCTATGATAACTTTACCATCATAATTAGAAAAAGTATCACCCATAGATAAAAAAGCAAACTTGTGATAGATATTAGTTACAATTAAGATAGATTCGACATGAGATAAAGATTTAATCGTAATGTTTTCTTCATTTTCCCCACCCGTGGTATCGACCTTTACATCTTTCCCAGTATCTTTATCTAATTCAATACATGGTGGATTGTACAGATTACCTTGATTATCATAGTAAATATGTCCAAACAAACCTTCTTTAGTTTTATAAAAAGCATGTAGGTCTAAATCAACTTGTTTGGTCCAAGTCAATTTAGCAGTAATTTTCGATGATTTGGTTATCTTAGCCTTGTCCCCAGGATTTTTTAACGTATTGGCCATTTTAACTTTTTACTCCAGTTAATTTTATTAAAAAAAACTTGATAAATGGTTAATTGTTAATGAAAATCATTAGTAATTAACCATTGATAATTCACTAATTCACAATTAAATCTCTATCCCTTACGAGCATTTGCAAAAGCCTCAGCCATAATGCTACCAGCAAACATCTGAGAAGACTGTTGTTTATTAACCATCTTTTCAAGTTCACCATTACTTTTACGAGATGGTTTTCTGGTATTTTTACGAGGTTTAGTTGATTTTTTTGGTTTACGCTTCCTTTTAGGTGGGGGTGGATTAGTGTTATTACCTAAACACATAGTTAAAGCCACTCTACGCCGTTTTAAATCAATTTCTAAAACTTTAACCTCAATTACATCACCAGCTTTAACCACATCACGCGGGT
>JAUCGN010000239.1 GCA_030378125.1 Thiotrichales bacterium HSG1
TAGGTTTTGTAGCCGTTAGTATCTCAACTTTTATTGGTATTTTGTTTGGTGGTTTGGCCGGTTTTTATGGCAATGTTCGCTTAGGTTTCATTTCAGTAGATACCTTAATTATGCGATTTACCGATGTCATGCTTTGTTTTCCCACCTTCTTTCTAATTTTGACCGTAGTTGCTTTATTACCACCTAGTATATATAACATTATGATTATAATAGGATTAACTAGTTGGATGGGAACAGCACGTTTTGTGAGAGCCGAATTTTTAGCTTTACGAGAACAAGATTTTGTATTAGCTGCTAGAGCTTTAGGCTTACCTGAATGGCGGATAATTTTCCTTCATATGGTTCCTAATGCAATTGCTCCAGTTTTGGTATCAGCAGTTATTGGAGTGGCAGCGGCCATTTTAACCGAATCAGCTTTGAGCTTTTTAGGATTTGGGGTACAACCTCCCTATGCGACTTGGGGTAATATTCTTGCTGATGGTAAAAACTTTATTTTTGATGCACCTTGGTTATTTTTTATCCCCGGGGTAGCAATCTTAGTTATTGTATTAGCTTTTAATTTGGTTGGAGAAGGGATGCGGGAAGCTCTCAATCCAAAATTACGAAAACGATAATAATTTGATATTTCCAATACTTAGTGATGGGCTTGAAATGTTAAATTTTAAGTTAAACATTGGGTTAAAATGTACTTGCAATAATATATGAGCAATCGTAGGTTTGTTTATACATCTTTTAGGACTTACGCATTGACAAGAATATTATAATATGGATCATCCAAAAAAACTATAGAAAAGAATCCAATGAGAGAAATAAGTCGTCCATCAACAGCAAACTGCACCTTATCCATGTATATATCTTATATATTAAGTGAACCAAAAAATATAAATTGCAGTAGGTTAGGAGAATTAACGAACATATCGCATGACAGTGTGAACCGTTTTTTAAACAGAGAAAACTTAACTATGGAGTGATAATTTTTGATGATACGATTCAAGAAAAACCCCATATGAAAGAAAATGAACTAATATGTTGGTATTACGATCATACCAAAGGACGTAGTGTAAAGGGAATAAACCTATTGAATTGCTTGTATAATGTAGATAATATATCCATACCAGTGAGCTTTGAATTAATTCATAAACCATAAAGTTTATAGACCCAAAGACGAATAAAGAGAAACGACGTAGTGAGGTTACAAAGAATGAAATAATGCGAGATATGTTAGATACTTGCAAGCAAAATCAGGTTAAATATAGTTGGGTATTGTTTGATATTTGGTTCAAAAGAGAACTTTGAACATATAAAACTTAAACATGAAAAAGACTTTATAAGTGCATTAAAAGGCAATCGTTTAGTAGCTTTAAGCGAGAAAGATAAATTAGAAGGACGTTTCACTCGTATAGACCAGATACAATGGTCAGAAAAGGAAGTTGTAACAGGTTGGCTCAGAGGGATGGACTTTCCAGTTCGTCTCGCTCGCCAAATCTTTACGAACAAAGATGGTAGCAACGGCATCCTATATCTAACCTGTAGTAAACTGGATTCTAAGTGGGACGAAATTACAACAATCTATCAAAAACGGTGGAAAGTTGAAGTCTTTCATAAATCCCTTAAATCTAATGCTGCTTTAGCTAAATCACCTGCCAGACATATCGTTTCACAATCTAATCATATCTTTGCTTCCATTATAGCTGTTTTTAAAATGGAACGTTTGAAAATTTCTAATAATCTCAACCATTTTGCTCTTCGGTCTAAACTTTACCTCAAAGCTATCAAAGCCGCTTTTAGTGAGTTACAGCTTTTGAAAGCTGCATAAGTTTAAATTTTATTATTATTTATTTTTATTACTCAATTTATACGAGTTTGCGTAACTTCAGCTATCAATTTGTATTTGTATGCTATTAATTATACTTGGAGCACAGTACCGAAAATTCAGAATTTATGTTAATTCCAACTGGCGTTAATGTTTTTTTCCAAGATTAATGCAAATAATTGATTCCAACATACTCTTTTTTTCATGTATTTACGTTTTCTTGAGAACAAATATTCAATAATAAACTGTTTGGATGTTTTAATTTAAACTTCTCCAGTGTATCATACCCATTCAATGTGAGAAAGTAATCCCAAAAAACATGAGATTTTAAACCCAACAATGAAAATTTTAGTTAGTAACGATGATGGTTATCAGGCACCTGGTATTATTTGTTTGGTGGAAACATTACAAAAATTTGCTGATGTAACTGTCATTGCTCCCGATCGTAATCGTAGTGGAGCCAGTAATTCCCTTACCTTAGAACATACTTTACGAGTTACTCAAGCCGATAATGGTTTTTTTCATGTAAATGGCACACCCACGGACTGTGTACATTTAGCTATTACCGGTCTATTGGAAGAACTACCTGATATTGTGATTTCTGGAATAAATTCTGGGGCTAATTTAGGTGATGATGTTTTGTATTCTGGTACGGTTGCAGCAGCAATGGAAGGCAGATTTTTAGGATTGCCAGCACTGGCCGTATCATCAACTAGCTTTAAACCACAACATTATGAAACAGCAGCTAAAGTTGTAGAATACTTATTAGAACGTTTACAAACTAAAACATTGTCTTTACCAGATAATACTATTTTAAACATAAACGTTCCAGATCAAACTTGGGATGAGCTAAAAGGTATGCAAATTACCCGCTCTGGTAGTCGTCATCGAGCAGCACCAGCTATTAAAACTGAAGATCAATATAATTCTCCTGTTTATTGGGTTGGACCGGCTGGAAGTGAAAAAGATTCTGGTAAAGGTACAGATTTTCATGCTATCAATCATGGTTTCGTATCTATAACACCGTTGTCTGTAGATTTAACCAATCATTCAGTTCTAAGTAATTTACAAAATTGGTTGGGAAATTGAGGGAGTGTGACCTAATTTTTTACTGAAAGCATCTTCTGGTTTAGTTTAAGATGTTTTCTTTATCTAATCATGTAGTTTAGGTTAATTTCTTTTCACTATTTTGAGATAAATCAAACTCTTTAAATCAATACTTCGGAC
>JAUCGN010000240.1 GCA_030378125.1 Thiotrichales bacterium HSG1
GATTTTTTGCTGGTGGTCACGATCGTGATGAAGCCTTGAATATAGCAGTTAATGAGTTGCTTTCTGGGCGCTACCCTTATTATCCTGTTACTTATGTTCCCGGTTTGCCACATGAATTAGGACTTGATGGAAATCCACTCAGTCCAATGCCGGGTGAGCTTTTATTTGCCTTACCCTTTACGTGGGCAGGCGATGGATCGTGGCAAACTTTTTATTGGTTGTTAGTATTGGCAATAATGTTGGTACATCAATTGAAGCCTGGAGTCGCTTTGATTGCATTTTGGAGTTTATTATTATGTTCTCCTGCGGTACTTAATGAAGTTGTTAGTGGTGGTGATCTTTTGCCTATTAGTATCTGGTTATTGGTATTTACTTTAGCTTTAACTAATGCTGTGAGTAGCCACCATTGGTTGTGGATAATACTTCTGGGTATTGGTCTTTCATCTCGAATAAATTTCTTGCTGATTCTTCCGCTAATTACTGGTGAGTTAGCTAGGCTATATGGATTTCGACGTGGGCTACAGTATGGACTATGGGTTGCTATTGTTTGTGTAGTTACAGTCTTGCCATTTTATCTCTATGATCCATCTGGATTTTCACCTCTACATATTGAAAGTATATTGATGCGTTTTGAACCCGTGTTGCCAAATGTTAAGTTCATACTCCCAATAGTATCAGGTGTTCTCGCGCTATTACTGGGTAGCCTCCAGATACGCTATGGTAGCCAACGCACTTTGCTTTGGGGCTGTGCTTTGGTATTGGCAATTCCTGTGCTAGCTGTTGTTGGGTTTTCATCGATTCAAGTTGGTTACCCTGAGTTTAGTTATGCCTGGTATGGAATTGGAGCCATGATTTTCGCTTGGGCAGCAGCTTGGATGCCAAGCTCAAATACTATGCCGAGCTAATATAATTTGGATTAACCCACCAGAGGTAACAGCCTGATACTCGTCGTTAGTTGAGCAATACTGGAAAAATGCCTACATTAATATTTAAATTAACACTCGTTGAAGGGAATACTTATGCTATGTCCAAAATGTCATTCATCAAATATATCAGAACACAAAGGATATGAGAGAAGAACATCTGCCATTGATGGGGGTTTTCTAGTGGGTTTGAAAAAGCATCTGCACAACATTCAATGAGAGCATTTTTTAGTAATCCAAATGTTGTTACTGCTTTAATGGCGGCTGCCTAAAAATGGTGTTATTTAGGAAAGATGTCTATTAATTCACGAATTTTGAAACAGTCTCTCCAAATTATCTGGTTTTCTTCTACTGATCAATTATTTTGGCAAAAAAAGATATGCTCTACACGAAGCCGTGAGTAACCACACACAGAATAACATGGTCTAAGGTGAAATATTACCAAATACAGTAAATTCTAGTTTAATGCCATCAAGTTAAAGGTTTTTTTAGACAAACATGCCTTACTTAATGGCAATAAAGCCTCGGTTGAAAATGAGTGTAAATTCTTAATTCAATTTATGCTTGTCAGCTAGCTTTAGCATCCTTCACATATAAGAACCAATAAATTCCTCCAACCAATACCGCACCACTAAATATATTGCCTAACGTTACCGGAACTAAATTATTTACAAAAAATGAATAGAAATTTAAAGAATTTAAATCCCAAGTTGGATGATTAGCAGCAACAACTTCTGCAACATTAGGGTCTAACTTAGCAACCAAACCAGCAGGAATAATAAACATATTGGCTACACAATGCTCAAAACCACTGGCAATAAAAGCCATGACTGGAAACCAAGCTCCTATAATCTTACCCATAGTATCTTGCCCAGCTGCCACAATAACTACTGCTAAACAAACTAACCAATTACAACCAATCCCTCTGGTAAATGCCTCCATAAAGGTAAGATGGGTTTTTTTGTACGCTATCGCCACCGCATGAGCACCTATTTGACTACCATGTCCTGACCAAATATCGCTGGAAAACATCATCCAAAGTAAAAATAATGCCCCAATAAAATTACCAACATAAACTAGAAACCAATTATTCAAAACTTGACCAGTAGTCAAATTGTTATTCAACCAACCCATAGAAAGCAAAGTATTGCCGGTAAAGAGGTCTGAACCAGCCACCAAAACAAGTACGAGAGCAATACCAAATACAGAACCTCCAATAAAGCTACTGAAACCAACTCCAAAATACCCTGCCATATCATGAGTTACTGTAGTCATTAACTGTGCTGCGAAAGCGATATATGCTCCAGCTAGAAATGACGATACCAATATTTTTGTAACTGGCATGCTAGTTTTATAATTACCAACTGCAATAAAGGCTTGAGCCGTTTCAGCCGGAGTAAGAAAGTTTTTTGCCATTGCTTTAACCTTTTTAAAGTACTTAAAAATTCACCAAAAATTTTTTAAATTGTCGATAATAATTCGACTGCAATACTTATCAACATCCCATCCAATTGACGGTAATTCTATCACTATAAAGCAAAAATTTCTATAGTTTTAATGATAAAAATTAGGCTAAATAGAATCAGCTATTACCATTTTAGTACATTATTTGAAATTTTTTTACATCGAATATTCAGCCATTTTTGATATGGTTTCTTTATTTAAATTCAATCTTTTACCTTTTAAAATTGCCATTACTCTACGTATTTCTGTTTCTCGTAACAATATATAGGCAAACACCTTTGCTAGAGTGAAACTACGCAATCTGAGAGTCACTTGGGATACTTTATGGACTTCCTTGATAAGTCTTTGATCAACTATAAAAATGCTTTCTGCTTCGTATAATAAACTATAGAAAGGTTCTGGCAAATGTTCCAAAACTTCAACTAATGAATCTAATTCAACTAACTTTTGTAACAATCTGCGGCCGAGACGGAAAGAAGTGGGAATTAATAAATAATAGGTTTCTGCTGCTGATAAATTATAAGCAAACCGATAACGCAATAACCACAATAAATTAAATCTATCAACAAAAATACTTATCAATGGTGTAATATGTCTACGTTGGGTCATATTTAAAACCATA
>JAUCGN010000241.1 GCA_030378125.1 Thiotrichales bacterium HSG1
ACATGGCAGTTAAAATGACTCGTGAAACAGCTATGGTTGAAGTTGAAAATCTGGCGTTGGATGCTGCTGAGGAAAGAATTCTGGATATCCTTATTCCGCCACCGCGAGATGAAGAAGGGAAGGAAAAAAAGCAATCATCAACTCGACAAACGTTTAGAAAAAGACTACGAGAAGGTAAACTAGATAATAAGGAAATTGAAATAGAATTGAACGAGTCACGGATTGGAGTAGAGATTATGGCTCCTCCCGGCATGGAAGAAATGACGAGTCAATTGCAAAGCATGTTTCAAAACGTTGCTGGTGATCGTACTAAAACTCGCAAAATGAAAGTAAAAGAAGCAATGAAGTTGCTGAAAGAAGAAGAAGCCGAGATGTTAATTAATGATGAGGACCTTAAAGCTCGGTCTGTTGATTTAGTTGAACAAAATGGTATTGTTTTTATTGATGAATTGGATAAAGTAACAAAACGAGCCGAACAGTCTGGTGGAGGTGATGTATCGCGTGAAGGTGTTCAACGTGATTTATTACCATTGGTTGAGGGTAGTTCTGTCACCACTAAATATGGAATCGTCAAAACAGATCATATTTTGTTTATTGCTTCAGGAGCTTTCCATTTAGCTAAACCATCTGATTTAATTCCAGAATTACAAGGACGTTTGCCCATTAGAGTTGAGTTAAATGCCCTGCATGCTAAAGATTTTGTCCGCATTTTGACAGAGCCTGATGCTTCTCTCACTGAGCAGTATATTGCCTTGATGCAAACTGAAGAATTTAATATCAATTTTACTCCAGAAGGTATTGAAAGGATTGCTGAAATGGCATGGCAGGTTAATGAACGAACGGAAAATATTGGAGCTAGACGCTTGCACACAGTTTTGGAATGTTTGTTAGAAGAAATTTCTTTTACTGCTTCGGAAGAATCAGGTAAAACTGTAACTATTGATGTTGATTATGTCAATGAACACTTGAATGATTTGGTTAATAATGAAGATTTGAGTCAGTATATTTTGTAACATTTATAACATTTCTCAATTAGTTAATATACATATGAATTGTTATTTATTAATCACTTAAAATATGTTTTGTATAGTATCTGCTAAGGAAACGCTATAGTCAAATTATAGAAATATCCCTATTCCCATATTTCAGCATTATTGCTATTTACATTAAGAGTTTATTATCAAATAGCTATAACGTTGAAGCATGGAGACTAACGGAAAGGTTAACTTTATGATTCAAAGATTGGTAGTCCTGCACAGAATAGTGTTCATTCTAAAAAAGCTGTTAAATATCAAATAATTAATATGTTTATCACTATATATTGCAGGACTACCTTAAATTTAACTATTTATATAGTAACTTACTTTTACACCAGGAGGCAATGTTTTAGGGGGACGACCACGTGAACCAGTTCGTAATACTTCAGCACATATTTCAAATAATGTGTTTCCATAACGTCTGTGAACATCTGACCATCCTTCTTACCGCAACGTTGCTCAACTATGAATCGACTTGCACGCTCCATAATATGTCCATCCTTCTGAATCAGATGCTTCACATCGTTTCCCAACTATGGTATATAGCTCATCGCCTTCAAATGTCAAGTTTATGAACTCATGGCATACTGCATACAACATCAATGGTTCCTTCTGCTCGGCAAATTTGCTCTCCCAATTAGAGACTATATTTTTATGCATGCCAAAGATTAGTGCTATCGCTCTCAGACCCATACCTTCACTTCGCACACGAAACACACTTGCGACTTTGCTTAATGGAGTTTTAACATGTGCCATTGGTGTTCCCTTCATCTCTGAAAAATTATGGTTACACTCTTGGCATCGATTCATTCGTCTACTACCATTGTGTATTGTAATTGCTTATTATTTTTGTTTCTGAGCTTCCACAATTTGGGCAGTTTTCTGATTGATTAAGTTCTTTCATAATCTTATTTTAAACTATTAATTTCTATTTGCATACTATTTATTATACTTGGAGCCCAGTACCCATCAGAACCAGACAAAGCTAATTTACCATCGGGAAAAAAGGCTACAGATTCTATGACATGAGAATGTCCCTTAAAAGAGCGAATTTCTTGACCACTATTTATTTCCCACAATCTCCAGGTCTTATCATTAGAACCTGATAGAACTAATTTGCCATTGGGGGAAAAGGCTACTGAAGATGCCCAATCAGCGGAGTCTTGCTTAATTGGCGGTGGTCGTACAGTAGTAATGCGAATTAAGGGTTAAAATTTGTGAATCTTCTAAAAACAATAAGTTAAAAAATTGATTTTTTAAAATAGAAAAAATACATTATTTTAATAATTTGATTTTTAAGATAATTTTTCAACCCTTAATTCACATTAGTAGTACAACCACTAACAATCAACCCAATTAATAATATTTTAAATATTTGCATTTTATAATATATCCTTTTTGTTGCTTGTCTGAATCAGAATTATAGAATTTCCAGAATAAAAACCATAAACCAATTATATCGTTATTTGCCTTTATCCAGCAAATCCTTTAATCCTGAAAATCCTGATTCTGATATTTAGAACAAGATTATGCAAGATGTACAACACGAGGCTACTCAAATTCACTATTAAACTTAAAATTCATTTCGATAAGCCGCAATTTCTGCTTGTAAATCATCAAAAGTTGGATCATCTTTAAAATAACCAAACTTATCCATACCATCAATCACAGACGGAACCTCAATTTGAACAACCTTTATATGTTGTTTAGTCAAAAATTCTGATAACTTGCTTTTAACCTCTTGAACTGCTTTATCTCGTGTCTTCTCATTAGACCAAATCTCAGGCCATTCCTTAACCTTTGCCAAATAACCATTACTTTCCCTTGATAAAATAACATCATATATCATAAATCAATTCCCAATTAAAACCATAAACCAATCACATTGTTGATGTTTTTGCCTTTATCCAGCAAATCCTTTAATCCTGAAAATCCTGATTCTGATATTTTGAACAAGCCATAGT
>JAUCGN010000242.1 GCA_030378125.1 Thiotrichales bacterium HSG1
GTGATCTACGTATTGCTAAGGAACAGGCTGATTCAGCTAATCAATCTAAAAGTGAGTTTCTTGCTAATATGAGTCATGAACTTCGTACTCCACTCAATACGATTATTGTATTTTCCGAATTGTTACTTGATGATATTCAAGGCCAAGTAAGTGAATTATTACTTGATAATATTCAAGGACAACTAAATGAAACGCAACAACAATCAGTAGAATTAATTTATAAATCAGGCAGACATTTATTATCTTTGATAAATGATATTTTAGATTTGTCTAAAATTGAGGCCGGACAAATGGAGTTGCATATTGAGTCCGTTAAAGTAAATTTGTTATGTCAAGAAAGTTTACAATTTATTCGACAAATGGCCATGAAAAAACGAATTAAATTGCTTGAAGTTGAAGATAGTTGTGTGAATGTGATACAAGCCGATGAACGTGGATTAAAACAAATCTTGCTTAATTTATTGATCAATGCAGTAAAGTTTACTCCTGAAGGTGGAGAAATTAAACTGGAAGTCACTGGTAACAAGCTTTCTGGGATAGCACAATTCAATGTTATAGATACTGGGATTGGTATTCATGAAAATGATATTAAGCAACTATTTCAACCATTTGTACAATTAGATGGTGGTTTAACTCGTCAACAAGAAGGGACTGGACTTGGTTTAGCTTTAGCGTATAAACTAACTGAATTGCACGGCGGTAGTATTAGTGTTACCAGCGAAATTGGTAAAGGGAGTCATTTTATAGTTTCCTTGCCTTGGGTAGAAGATGATAATTCATTAGTAACAGAGAATGTAGAAGAAGCAATTTCCCTTGAACCGGTAGTGATTTCTAACTTAAATGCACTAATATTATTAGCAGAAGACAATGAGAGTAATATTATTGGCATACAAACCGGTTTGCAAGCACGAGGTTATCAAATTATAGTAGCTCATGATGGTGAAGAAGCTATTAAATTAGCTAAAGAAAAAAAACCAGAACTCATTCTTATGGATATTCAAATGCCAAAAATGAATGGTATTGAAGCCATGCAACAGATTTGTGCTGATACAGATTTAGCTAAAATACCTGTTATTGCTCTGACAGCTTTGGCCATGCCCGGTGATCGGGACAGATGTTTACAGGCAGGAGCAAGTAATTACTTTAGTAAACCGGTTAATATTAAACTACTAATTAAAGAAATAGATAAGTATATAACAAAAAAAATACATGATAACTAATAGTGGTTGTCACTTGATAATTGATTTAATATCAAAAGATATTCCAATAGATATTTTTTCAATATAAGGTATTAGCATATTTTTAACCTAAAAATCTACGCATAGCTCGTAATGGTTCGGTTATCCGCCAAGAATTGGATTTTTCTATAATTTCTACCTTATCTTTCAAGATACTATATTCATGTTCCCAATCTTTAGTTTTGGATATTCTTACCCCATTTTCTATAACCATATCAGGAGCTAAACTAGCATTAATACATAAATTTTGTAATGGTTTCGTTACTGTAGACCAACAGTATTTTTTAGCCAAAGTTTTAACACCATTTAGGCAAGTTACATAATAATTAGAATCATACATCTTTTTTATGGCCGATATCCAACCAGCTTCATCTTTTGGTTCAACCACTATACCAGCATTATTAGCAATAATTTCATCAGCTAAAACATCTCCACTGGTAGTAATAATTGGTTTTCCTGCCCATAAGTAATGTAAAATCCTAGTTCGAAAAGAAAAATGAGTTTCTAAAGTGTCAAAGTGAGAACTTATTCCGACATTAGCATCAAGTAAATAATTTGCTAAATCAGCATAGGGAACCCAACCACTTTTAAAAATAACTTGTTTATTGTATAAATTCAATTCTTTAGCTAAGGTTTCTGCTTGAACTTGTTTAGGCATTACCTGAATAGTCGGGTTTGGATGTTGAGTGCCTAAGAAAATTAATTTTAAATTTGGGTATTCAGGCAATAATTTATGGATAGCTCGAATTACAGTTAATGGATCAAACCACTGCCAAATCCCTCCTCCCCATAATAAAATAAAGCTATCTTTATGGTCAAATCCCATGTTAGTTCGTTGCGGCATAACATCTGGTAAACCAAATGGAACTGTCACTATTCGTTGTTGAATTTGTTGATAGGTAAATAGATTGATGCGTCCCAATGCCAATAAATGACCTAACCATAAATCTCTTTGCCGTTCACTAGCACATAAAAAATAATCAGCTTTTTCTAGTTGACTATTCATCATGTTAACTTGGTTATCAATGTCCAAACTACCCTGTTCTAAACCCTCCAAAGGTACTGGGTCATACATATCTGCAATTAAGATTTTATCAGTTCGTTGCAATGCCGGATAATGCTCAAAAATAAAACCCTGAAAAATAATAATATCATGTTGTTGTATTAATTTATCAATATTTTCATGTTTATGTTGAACTAAATTTATTGGCTCAATAACAACCGGAACTTGAGATACTGGGTTAGGAATTGCTAAGGTAACTTGGAATGAATCAATCAAGGCTTTAGCAAATTCCCAATAACGAATTGCCGGCCCAGCCATCCGTTCAGTAATTACATCTGGTGATAAAATAAGGATAGAATTCGACATAAATTAATATTTATTACAACCAGTTACCAATCAATAAAAATGGAGCCCAATAAGCCGGATGCCAGTAACGATCTTGAGCTATCAGTCTTTTTTTGGGCATTTTGAAGGGCTTTGGCCTTAGATAGTCCTGAATTGTTCAATAATTCTTCATAAAAATCAGAAATAGCTAGTGATGTTCCTTCATCATCTACAAACCATAAGGTTGCAATAGCACTCCTAGCACCAGCTTTTATTGCGACTCCAGCTAATCCTAAAGCAGCTTTATCATCACCAACTGCTGTTTTACAGGCACTTAAAGTTAACATTTCCAATGGTTTATCCCGAAAACGTCCTAAACCAATTATATTTTGTAACTTGTCCATTGTCATTTTATTATCATAAGTTAATAG
>JAUCGN010000243.1 GCA_030378125.1 Thiotrichales bacterium HSG1
AATTCAAGAACTGGTGGATAAAGATTACTCTACCTTGAAAACAGCTATTATGGAAATAGTTGGGCAATATTTTCGGCCAGAATTTATCAACCGCATTGATGATGTGGTGGTGTTCCATCCTTTGGCTAAACAACATATTCGGGCAATTGCTAATCTCCAAATTGACTATTTACGCCAACGTTTGCAAACTCAAAATATGGAGTTAATTATCAGCGATACGGCTTTAGATGAAATTGCTACTGTTGGTTTCGATCCAGTTTATGGAGCTAGACCTTTGAAACGACTTATCCAACAAGTTCTGGAAAATCCGTTAGCTCAAGCTATTCTTGCGGGTAAGTTTGCTCCCGGCGATACTATTCAAGTGGATTATCAAGATGATGTAATGAGGTTTAAATTAGGATAATTTATGTATTATACTTTTTCTAAAAAACCTTAATACCTGACAAACAGAAAGATTAACTCTACCACATGAAGAAATTGGTAGCCCTAAATAATGTAGCGTTAAATATCCTAAGTCTTTTAAATCTCAAATATTTTTTGAGTGCATCACTACTTTCTTTTAGGACTACCGATTAATAATTACAAAATTTTATGTATCAACCTTAAACTGGAGACACTAGCCAATTTTTCTGGATTAGTTAAAACAGCTATATGTGCCAATTTTGGTTGTAAATAAATGTTCGCAACTCTCTTTAAGTCATCTATCGTAACTTGTGTCACCTGCTGCCTAAACTCTCTTCTCCATTCCGGAGTTCTACCATGCAATGTACTGAAAAAAGTGGAAATAGCTTCACCAGATGGAGAACCGGGTTTGTCGATTTTACTAATAATGCCCAAAATTGCCTCTTCCAAAGTTCTTGCTTCATGGTCATTTTTTTGTAACCATTCCAAAGAGGTATCAAAATCATTCATGGTGTCAACAATGCGTGGATCACGATAGGTATAAAAACGGAAAGCTCCAATATCTCCATTATAATCTGCTCCACCGCCATAAGCACCGCCTTGTTCCCGCAAAACTCGATGTAAGTAACCATTGCGTAAAAAATTTGCCAATACTAATAAAACTGGGGCATCAGAATGTCCAATGGAAACAGTTTGGTAGGCTTTAGCACAGAAATTAACTTGAGTATTAGTTGTCCAAACTTGTTTAATTCTCTTATCAGTTACTTGAGGTTTAAACAGATTGATCGCTTGGGTTGGGTTATCCAAATTCAACTTGCTTAATGATTCAGAAATAATTGTCTGATGTTCTTGTTCACTAACTATCAATAACTGTTTCGGTGCAGTTAGTAACTTTTTATGAATTTGCTGCATTTTAGCGCTTAGTTCAGCCAATTTATCCGCATCATCCAAACTATCATCTAGCTTTCTCATGCCTTGTATCCCAGCTAAACCATGCCAACGGTGGGAAAACTCTCCAGTTGGACTCATGGTACTACTACAAGCTGACATAGCCAAATGATGACCTCTAGCGGTAATGCTGTTATCACTGGCAGTCCTTATCTGAGCGACCAGTTCTCGTAAACGTGGTAGTTCATCGAAACGAACTGTTTCCCAAGTGTTTTTCAGTAACTCAGCTTGTTGAGACTGGTTACGTATCAATGCTTTAGCTGACAAGGTAAATACACCGTGTACATCTTGGGCATCATTTATATTTCCTCGTAGGGAAGAACGAGCATAAATTCCACCAGTAACAGATGCTTGTAACTTAGCCATCGTCTGATAATCTTTATCTCCACAACCCATTTCAGTCATACAATCACAAAATAACGGTAATACATCTAATAATTCTGGCTCTAAATCTGGTAAATCAGCAATCAGAGTCTGATAAACCATGCCATTAGTACCACGAGCAAACCATGTTGTTGGTAAATTATTGATTAAGTTAGAAGTTCCCTCTGGAATATTCAAATCATCCGCTATATCTTCCAGCCCAACTTTAGGTAATAACTCTGGATCATCGGTTTGATTTTGTCGAGCTTTCAATGCATCAGTCTGTTCAATTATTTTAGCTTTGTCTTCCTCCGTCAAATTTTTCAACATGGTAGCTAATTTGGCTTGTTCTTCCGCAACTTGTTCAGCTGCTAACTTACCATCTGGAGACATGACTAAACGTATTCTATGGTTATTGTCCAACAAAAAATGCTTTATCAAATTAGGAATAAAGTCTGGATTTTGGCAATCTTTCCGTAGTTCTTTCAAGGTTGGGTCAATGTCCAATACTGCTATTGGATCACCACCGTGTAGCATTGGTGTCAGTACATTAACCAGTAAGTTTAAACCGTAAGGAAAACGATCCCCAGTAATTTCTCGTTGACTTAATTCAATCTGATGCAATACTGAATCAATTTGTTCTTGTGGTATTGGATTTTCGACAATATTATTCAATACTTGCAAAATGAGAGCTTCCACATCATCAGCTTTTTCTGGGTCTGAACCTTCTAAACCACACATGAAAATCCCTTCCCGAATACTATCGTCAAAACCACATAGTGGAGAAGGAGAGATTCCTAAATCAGTTGTTTCCAAGACACTACGCAATGGCGAAGCACTATTATCTAACAGTATTCCAGCCAACAAATTGGCATTCATTACTTCCCTAATATCATTATTTTTACCCAATAACCACGCTAACACAATGTGGGTTTTATTGAGCATATTTTCCCGTTTATCAACCGGATAGGAAGCGGTTATGGTTTGTGGTGTTGTATAACGTGTTTCATCAGGAATTTGTAAGTCTAGTTCCAATTTTTGAAAATGCTGTAATACATGTTGTTGAAATTTCTGCTGATGATCGCTGGCTGGTCGATTGCCATAGGTCATAAAAATTGCGTTGGATGGATGGTAATGACTAGCATGGAAAGATTGCAATTGAGCATGAGTCAGATTAGGAATATCTTTGGGGTCACCACCACTGTTATGGTGATAAGTAATGGTTGGAAAGATATGGGAATACAATTTATACCACAATAAACTGGTCGCTGAACTCA
>JAUCGN010000026.1 GCA_030378125.1 Thiotrichales bacterium HSG1
ATGGGAGGAATCCTAAATTTACGCAAACTTGGTATTTTGTAAGGAACATGAAGAGCTGGATGAAGCGAGAGTTTCACGTCCAGTTCTGTGAGAGCCTTTGGGGGAAGTTCCCAAGGGCTACTCGACCATGGTTCAATTTTCACACCATGAACCACGTTTTTCATTACCTGTATAAAAGCGACCATAGTTATTTTCTATTATCAGTTTGGCTAAATTTTTTCCATCAACAAGAACATCGGCAGCAATTCGGAAATATTTATCACGTTTAAGGTTATGTAATTCTATATTTTTGGCATCATGTAATTGTTTGGAGGTAAATTGTTTAGCTTGTTGAGCTTTATTTTTTTCAAAAGGACATTTGCCATTTATTTCTGGTGTATCAACACCCCGTAATCTAATTGAGATTTCTGACAAAATCGGTGGCCATCCTGTTATATTGATTTTAAAAGTATCTCCATCATAAACACTAACTAATTCATCAACTAATACGTAGTTATTCTCTTTCTCAATACTTGTTATGTTATTGATAATAAATTGTAGAGGTTCTTCAGTTAAGGATAATTGTTCCATATTTACTTCAAATTGATGATTTTCCCCAAGTTCTGGGACATTAACACATGGTATGTGAAGTTTACCATCCAATGAATATGTGGCTCTGCAATCTGAAAAATCTTGAGCTAAAACAGTTGTGAACATACAAAATACTAAAATACCTAAAATTCTAAAATTTCTTATAATCATAGTGCCTTTATCCTGAAAATCCTTAAATCCTGTTAATCCTGATTCTAACCCTACATGGCTTTTTATTTTTTCTGCCATTTCTCCGCTAAATGTTCTAAAAACATGCGATGAATGAAGACATAAGAACCACCAACTTTTTTGAGGAATATTAGTTTGCTACTTGCGTCTAAAAAACGCACCAAGTTAAATGGAGTATAACCTTCTAAAAATAGGACTAATCGGAGGATGTAATGTTGAATAACAGCTTCGCCGCCAAACTGACTGAAACCAATAGCTAAAATTCCAAAAAATAAAAACAATATAAAGCTGAACCAATTAGCCACTGGAAAACCAGCAGTCAGCAAGCCAAGCCACATTACAATTCCAGCAAACATTCCAGACGGTATACCAAAATGCAGAGTATTTTGCCATGAAACAACAATCCCTTGATTAACTACAGTTTTATTATTAGGAATTTGATTTTCTAAACCTGCGTCTATAAAACCGAAAAGCAGACCTATAAATAGACCTATAATCAGACCAATAAACGGACTGAAAGAAAAGCTTACAATCAAAGCGATAAACAGACTGGAAGAAAGCCCCCTAGACAAAGCTTCTTTTACAGCATTTTGACGAAATTTTTTCCAAGACCAGCCCAATGTTTCCATAGTTCCAATGTTATCAGTATAGTAGCCTATTAAAAAGAATGTAATCACTCCAAAACTAACACTTATATAAAGTGGATTTCCCATTAAATCCCAAAGACCACCAATAAACACTCCCCAAAATAATCCAACCAACAATCTATAACTCCAAGGACTAGCTGCCCAATCAGGTTGCAAGTTTTCAACTAAAAAAATAGTTTCACCCTTATTTTGTAATCTATCGGCTAACCAAGACAAATAATGGACAGTTTTTTCCTTGGAATAGAGTTTTTTCTCAGTGGGTCGATGCTCAAACATACTGTCAATATAACGGTCAAACAAAGCTCGCCGTTTAGAAGTCACATTAGCTGAATCAGCAACAATATCGCTGGCATTTTCATAAGCCAAACTCATGATAGACAACATTAAAGGCGTTTCTGCTAACTCCCGCATTGCATCATCCTGCCGTAATAACTGTTGCAAAGCTGCCAATTGCTTTCCACCAGCATCCATATAACCAAAAATTTGTGCCTCTGTCAACGGCAACAAACTAATAGCAGCATCCAACTGTAAACGACTGCCCAACTCCTCATATTCCGCAGTACGACAACACACAGCAATACCACTCAAGCCAGTGCCAGCAATAAACTTATTGATAGCCTCAACACAAGCCAGCCGTGCATTAGCCCGTACCTCATCCAACCCATCCAACAACGGCAAAATATTATTATGTTCAGCAAACCAAGCAGCACTGACATCTTTTGGCATCCGATATTTTGACTGCAACTCATCAATCATCCACTCCGTCAATGGCAACTGCTTATCAGCCCAACTAGCCAAATTAAAATATACTGGCACTGGCCGTTGTGCATCCAGCCGTTGCACCTCAATTAACGCTTGTGCCAATTCAAACAAAGTGGTGGTTTTACCAGCTCCCGGCTCTCCCAAAATTAATAAAGCTTTACTTGCTTCAGTTTGAAATACCTGCAAAATAGTTTCATCGGCTAACACTGCCCGATTTTCCTGATTTGGTCTAGTAATAACCAAACTCGAAGCCGGGATTACTTGACCGGGTTGTAGCTCTTTTCCCAAAGCAATCAACGCATTATGATGAATATTTGCTGCTAAAAAAGGCTTAACCCACTGAGATTCAACTATCTCACGCAACTGCTCCAATGGTTTTAATGTCGGCTTCTCAGAAGATTTTTTCCCCAACTCAATTACCCATAAAACTAACTGAATAATCGCAACCAGCAAACCGATAGCAATAAATACTTCGTTTTGGATAAATAAACTAAGTAAATCATAGCCAAATAGCAAATCACCGATTAGCAATAATGCAATCAGTGGTAAAACAACAGCTAAAGTAATTTTAAGTAAACGTTTATGTTTCATAGATATTTCTCATTAAATTTCTTTCAAACTCACAAGCATGATCAGCACAACGTAAAAATAGTTTACCTTTATCTATTATTAATGGAGAAGTCACATTATACTGAAATTATTAAATTTGGGGAAAATAGTTTTTTTTGTAAGATTTCTAGGTAAAGTCAAAACCATGAAGCGTTCAAATAGATGGATGGTAGTCCTAAAATATAGGTGAATAGATGATAAATTATGGATAGTTTAGTAAATTCATACTATAATATCGTAAATCAATACATAATTTTTAGACTGCTAAATGAGTATACTAATGATTTGAGGTTATATAAATAATGTTTAAACAAATTATATCAGTTATTTTCACAAGCATAATCATTTTACCGGTTTATGCTTCATTCAATGTTGAACCGATAAATTTGTCTAGTGATAAAGTAAACGTTCATGGTTATTTACTAGATGTTGGCTCACTATCGACAGAACATATTATAAGTTATTGTTTAGTCGAACCAATTGATACAGATTTCTATTACCAAATTAGTTTGGAAGGTGTTACATGGGGAAACAATCTAACCTCAGAATCACTATCCGTTGAAAATGCTTCAGCCACCTTAGTTACCACTGGTTCAAAAGGTGATAATACGATAAAATTTTTAATAAGCCCAGACGATAGTAGTATATCAACAGGAACTTGTTTGAATTTAGAACTCAAATCATTGTTGAATATACCTAAATCTGATGCGGGTACTGAATTTAGCATTCAAGCTACCCTCACTGCTGCACATATACCTGAATATACAGTAAATCCATCAAAAACAGCAAGTTTAGTAAAAATAATCAATTCTTGTTTTAATGTCACTGAGATTCCACAAGCTGAATGTTATGCTTTGGTAGAACTTTACAATGATACTGGTGGTAATGATTGGGTTGATGGTGACAAGTGGAATTTAATTAACAATCCGTGCAGTTGGACAGGAGTTTATTGTACTGATAGATATGTAACGGCTATTGAAAGAGCTAATAAAAATTTAACTGGTTCCCTGCCAGATTTAAGAGCTTTAACTAAATTACAAAACCTTGATTTATCAGGAAATAAATTAACTGGTAATATTTCCAAACTATACAATTCTGCTAGTTTACAACAAGAATTTCGTAATTTAATCAATATGAACTTGGCTAATAACCAATTGGATGGTGAAATCCCGCATATTATAAATAATTTCACTGGATTACAAATTATTGAACTACAAAATAATCAATTAACAGGCAACATTCCACTAACTAACGCCATTAATAAATTAGAATATTTGGATTTGGGTTATAACAAACTGACGATAGCACAAGCAGACACTGATATATACGAATTCATTACAAGTATAGATACTGATTGGGAAAATACCCAAACCATTCCACCAAATAATGTAAAAGCTACCGCAAAATCATCTACAGCTATAGAAATTACTTGGGAACCTATCGCTTATACCTCTGATACTGGTTATTATCAAATAAAATATTCAACTATTTCTGGTGTTTATGACTTAAAGAGTGAAACTGAAAGTAAGTCTGACCGGAGCATCACTATTTCTGATTTATCTCCAGCAACAAAATATTATTTTACAGTGAAAACAATCACTAAATCACATAGTGAGCAACAAAATAATTTGATAAGTACAAGCACTGAAGAGGTTACCGGGTTAACACTTGGGATACCTATGATTGAAGTTTTGGATGCTGATGATAATATTGTTGGTGATATTTTTAACCTAGGTGAAGTAGCGTTGAATGATGTTATTTCCAAGACTTTTACCGTAAAAGTTACTAACGATTCTTCCGTCAACCTATTTGGTTTAGCAACTGGTGGAATATTTACAGTTGAGGGAGAAATAACAAGCGGTATTACTACTTTAGACCAAGATGAATCTACAGCTTTTAACCAATTTACAACTTTTAGTATCAATGTAGATACAACTAATGCTGGTATTTTTGAAGAACAAGTATCATTTCAATACAATAATCAAATTTATAGTTTTTCAATCATTGCCACAGTTAAACCAGAAACTACCCTTCCAACTCAGTTTTTTGACCCGGAACCAAACAGCCAATTAAACATAGATAGCAGTGAATTAGGTAATCCTTCTACCACTATAAATATATTACAAAACATTGAAATTACAGATATATTTTCTGATAAAGGGTTTTCTGTCAATGTAGACTCAGATATTATAACAATCCAATGTAATTTAACTGAAACTGGAATTTTGGAGAGTATCTTGGAGATTAATTATCTGGTTGAAGAAGAAGTTCAAAAAGCACAATATCCTTTAGTTTGTAAGTATACCAGTAGTGAAAAAGGCCCAGTAATATTTGTTAATCCTTCTCCTGATGCAACTCTGGTAATGGATGCTAAAGCCGGAAATTCTACTACAGCTTATATAAAAATATCTAATAGTGGTGACAAAACTCTTAAAATAAATGTAACTGTTGACAATGAAGTTTTTCAAGTAAATGATTCTACAATTTTGGTTGATGACAAAGCTCATACTTTGCAAATACAGTGTACCCCTGCGGAAGAAAAAAAGTACACTGCAACTTTGACTATAACTACTAACGATCCAAATCAAGAACAGATAACTTATGAATTGATATGTACTGGTACCAAAGCTAATGAAAAAGGTCCAATTTACAGTTCCGATGCTGATGATACTCTAACGATGGATTCTCAGGTAGGAAATTTTGTTACTAGTTTTATAGAAATATCCAATATTGGCGACAAAGTTCTTGAAATAGAAGCAAATATTGACAGTAAGCTTTTTCAAATAGATAGTTCTACGATTTTGGTTGATGACAAATCTCATACTTTACAAATACAGTGTACCCCTGCGGAAGAAAAAAAATACACTGCAACTTTGACTATAACTACTAACGATCCAAACCAAGAACAGATAACTTATGAATTGATATGCACAGGTACCAAAGCTAGTGAAAAAGGTCCAATTTATAGTTCTGATTTTGGCGATACATTAAAGATGGAAGCTAAGGTAGGGAGTTCTGCCACCGATTCTATAAAAATACTTAATATTGGTGATAAAGCACTTGAAATAAAAGCAACTATTGACAATAGGGTTTTTCGAGTAGATAACTCTCTAATCTCGATTGATGATAAACCTTACATCTTAGAAATACGCTGTACTCCCAAAGAAGAGAAAGAATACACTGCCACTTTAACTATAACTACTAATAATTCAGACCAAAAACAGATAAATTATACTGTGAAATGTACTGCTATCAGTGATCCAATTATTGTTGAAAACTTCAGCGTTAGCGGCAATATCCAAACTAGAATAGGAATGTCTGGAAAAGACCTAATTATAGATGCTCCAGAGAGCTTTACACTGACCGGACAGATTAAACCCGCTCCTAAACATATTGAACAACTAGCTGATATAATTGTTATTTACTATTGGAAAGCAGTTAATAATGAATCTTCCCTAACTATTCCTATTACAGTTCATCGCCAAAAACGATTACTAAAAAACATAGAGATAACTTTGTTTGAAGGTTCTGTTATTAACATGGTAGGTAGGTTTGAGGTTGAATTTGGTTATCGTACCAATGATGGAAAAGAGTTTATTGATGAAATTGCTACATTAGAAATAAAACCAAATCAACCACCAACAACAATTAACTTATCCATTAAAACTGATAAAAACAAATTAATTGGAACCCTTTCTACCGTTGATTCTGATCAGGGAGATAGCTTTGTCTATAGTCTGATTAATTTCAATAACTATTTCAAAATTCAAGATAATAAATTATATGTAACTGATTTTATGCCACAATTTAAAGCAGTTCAAATTGTCAGTGATACTAGTTTTGAAAATACTTACCCAGTTAAAATTCAAACTACAGATTCTAGTGGAACATACACTCAAAAGGAGTTTATCATTCAATTTGTTGTAGCTGAAAAATTGCCCACTATTCATCTAACCAAAAAATCAGTATCAGAGAACTATCGTGGTATCGTTGGTAAAGTTTGGACTGATACGCCAAATCATGAGTTTGAACTGTTAGAAAATGAATATTTTTGGTTGGATGATTTAGATATATTAAGGGTCAAACAACCATTGGATTTTGAAACCAGTTCTACTCATGAAATCACAATTAATGACACTAGTGTTTTCAAGATAAAAGTTGACAATACAATTGATGCTACTGTACATGGTAAAATATATGATAAGATTGATGATTTTATAAAAACTACTGATTTGTCAGAAGTGAAAATCCAGCTTATCCCAGATGTTGAACATTGGACAAAATTTGCAATTGAGGCAGATATTTTAGCTGTTGTGATACATGAAATTGAGGAACAAACAAACGCTTTTATATTGAACGGTGATGTTTGGCAGAAATGGGATGGTTTAAATTTACCGCCGCTTACTCGTTTAACATTGGAAAAACAACATGATTTGGAATTATTTGAGTCAGCACCATTTATGGATGGAAAATTACAAGTCTATGCTGGTTATCGTTTAGATAATGGACAACTGATTTACGATCCAAAACCGGTTATTATTGAAATGGTTATGCAATAAATTTGGTAGTCTTGAAAAAATGGTGTTGTATAAAAATATTAAGGAAAAATAATTAGTTATCTAACTTACAACTCAAAAAACATTCAACATTATTTTGTACAACACCACTTTATTCAGGACTACCTAAACTTCCAACCAATTTTTCATATGGTGGTGGATTTTGAAACGGGTCTTTTTTTATAATTTCAATTAATTCTCTCAACAGATTTTTTGTACAACTACTCAGATGTTATTGGTTTAAACGCAGTCTTCAACTGTTGTTGAATGTTAGATGGCACCGGTTCATAATGACTAAGTTCCATCGTATAAAAACCCTGTCCACCAGTCGCAGACTTCAGTTCAGTCGGATAGTTACTTAACTCGCTCAACGGTACTTCAGCTTGTACACAGATCATATTTTGAGACCGAACATCACTACCTTGAATCCGTCCCCGTTTACTAGACAAATCACCACTTATGGTTCCCATAAAATCATTGGGAGTAGTGATTTCCGCTTTAACAATTGGCTCTAATATCAATGGTTTGGCCTTATTAACCGCATCCAAGAAAGCTTTCTTACCAGCCGCTACAAACGCTATTTCCTTAGAATCAACTGAATGGTATTTACCATCATAAACTGTAACCTTAATGTCCTGCATTGGATAACCAGCAATAGCACCATTTTCTAAAACCTGTTGTATGCCTTTTTCCACCGCCGGAATATACACTGCTGGAATAACACCACCAACAATTGCATTTACAAATTCAAATCCTGCCCCACGTTCTAATGGCTCAATTTTCAAGAATACTTCTCCAAACTGACCAGCACCACCACTTTGTTTTTTGTGTCGATGATGACCTTCAGCTGGTTTACTAATTGTTTCTCGATAAGGAATTCTTGGTGGTTGGGTATCAACTTCAACATTATACTGCTTATTCATCCGCTCCAACATTACGCGCAAATGTAACTCACCCAAACCTTGCAATATAGTTTGGTTCAAAGAAGCATCATGTTTCAATAACAAGCAAGGGTCTTCTCCAACCAATTTTTGTAAGGTTGTCCCTATTTTCTGTTCGTCACCTTGTCGCTTAGTGGTGATTGCTAAACCATACATTGGTTCGGGAAATTCTAAGGCTTTTAAATGCAAATGTTCTTCATGTGATTCATGCAATACCGCATCAAAATGCATGTCTTCAATCTTTGCCACTGCACAAATGTCTCCGGGTACTCCTTTGCTAATCTCGTTATGTTGCTCACCTTGAATTTTTAATAAATGGGAAATTTTGAATGACTTGCGAGCATCACCAATATAAAGCTGGCTATCTTTAGTAATTGTACCCTGATGAATCCGAAACATTGCCAATTTTCCTACAAATGGATCAGCAGTCACTTTGAAAACGTGAGCGATAACCTCTTGTTTTGGATCGGGAGTAGTGTCAATTAAAGTTTCACCTTGTAAAAATTCTGGGGGATTACCTTCTAGCGGACTTGGCATTAAACGAGTGATAATTTCTAACAATTCGGGGATTCCAGCTCCAGTTTGAGCGGAAACAAAACAAATAGGAATAAGATGCCCTTCCCGTAGGGCTTTTTCAAATGGTTCATGTAGTTGTTGTGGAGATAGTTCATCACCTTGTTCCAGATACGTTTCCATTAATTTTTCATCAACTTCAACTACTTGGTCAATAATTTCGGTGTGAGCATCAGCAACTGAACCCAAATCTGAGTCGCCACTTGGATTAAAAAAACAATCAACCACTTTGCTGCCATTGTCAGTTGGTAAGTTAACTGGCAAACATTCATTTCCAAAATTTTCTTTAATATCCTCCACTAAAGTAAGTAAATCCACATCCGCAACATCAATTTTGTTGATGATTATCATACGACATTGCTTACGGTTTCCTGTCCATTCCAACATTCGACTAGTCAACATTTCAATGCCAGAAACAGCATTAATAACCACTGCTACTGTCTCAACTGCCGGTAACACGCTCAATGATTGCCCCATAAAATCTGGGTATCCGGGAGTGTCAATGATATTTACATGTTTACCTTTATGATCAAGACTGACTACCGCAGCACTGAGTGAATGTTGATGCTCTTTCTCTAATGAGTCAAAATCACAAATAGTATTACCATTCTCAACCTTACCAGCACTAGTAATTGCACCAGCTTGTAATAATAATGTTTCTGCTAAGGTAGTTTTACCAGTGTTGGTTTGACCAACAAGAGCAATATTACAAATATTTTCAGTTGTATAGTGGGGCATATATCACCTTTTATGGTTGTTACTTAACAGTATCTATGTAAATTAGAACATAGCAACTCAAGTTTTGGAGTTCATTTTTTACTTATAAAACCAAAATAAATATATGATTAATATATGAAAAAACCTATAGTTGTAGTATAATAATATTACGACTTGACATTTATACAAATAACCAGAAGTCAATATGAAATCTACCACAAAATCTATAGATTTACCAACTTTAACCACTGAAATTTTTTCCAATCCATCAATGCCGATTGATAATGTTTTGGCACAATTATGGAAAACCATGAGGTTGCCAACTTTATTACAACGCTAGGACTTCAACAAGTGTAGTAGATTATCTACCCCTAATGTCACTCATCTATTGCTTATTTGGCTTAAATTCAGTTTTATCTTCTTGTTTTCACGATAATATTTATAAAGATTTGCTGGTGCAAAGAAAGATGTAATGTATGATTTTGTGAAACGTGAAGATGTTAACTAGTAATAAAGGTACTGTTCACCATGAAATGCTCAATGCAAAACAAATGTTTAAGAATGTAGTACGCAAACAATGGGAAAGGATTAATTCATACCTGTCAAAAACCATTGAAGTTGAACTAAATTTGGCTGAGAAAGATACAGATAAACTATGTTGGAGAAAAATGTGTTTACTATTTGTACGAGGAACTTGTGATGATAAAACTCAGGTTGGAAAACATGACTGGGTTTTTAAGCTCAGATTGTGAACTGAGTCTACAGAAAATGTTGAAAATTTATGCTTTGCGTTGGGGATTTAAGTTTATTTTAAGGAGTGTAAACAACATCATGAGGTTTAAGCTAATTTAGATAATTTGAACTCCAAAACTTGAGATTCTAAAAAAATAATAATTCATGCACTAGGTGATTGTTTTTCTGACAGTTTAAATCCTAATCCGTTAACTTTCTTTACTATTAAATCAATGAAACTATCCAATTGGACAGCGACTATATCCGATAACTCCATACCCAATTCAATTTTATGTGGTTCAATACCAAATATAGTTACTTTTTCCGGCTGTTCACCAGTGAGTTTGACTGCGGCCAAAATATCTGATAATCCCAGTTGATGAGGAGATAACTTGGTGCGGAAGAATACTGGTACTTGTTCATCTTCCAGACAAATTATAGTTCCAGCCTTTTGGCCGGTTTTAATTGCATCTAAAATTATTACCTGTCTTGCCCGAGCGATGAAAGTTAACAATTCCATCCCGGCAGTCCCACCATCTACAACTTCTATTCCATCTGGAATGTGATATTTTTGTAACAAATCATTAACGGCATGTACACCAATACCTTCATCAGTTAGTAAAAGATTGCCAACTCCTAGTATTAATAGATCGTTCATTATTTAACTTCTTGAAATGTATCTATTTGTAATGTATTTAACAACATACCCATGCTTTCCAATAATTTAATTACATTCAAAAGTTTAGTATACTTTGCTGACACTAATGAAGTTCTAGCATTAAATAATTCATTTTCTGAATCAAGTACATCCAATAAGCTACGTTGTCCTAGTTTGAACTGTTCTCTATAGGAATTTAATACTGCCTCAGAAGATTCAACATAATTTTGTAAATATTTTAACCGAGCTTGGACGGTTTCTAAGCCATTCCAAGATAACAATATATCCTCTTCAACAATACGTTGCGAACTAATAATGCTTTCCTTTGCAGCTCCAATTAACTCAGCTGTCTCCTGCACTTTAGCTGTATCAGAACCACCACGAAATAAATTATAACGCATTTTTAGCATTGCATTCATGTCATCGTTTGCACCCTCTATTCCGTCTATATTATCCCTGTTCAATATCCCTAATTCAATAGTAAAATTAGGCATAAAAGCCGCTTTAGATTTATTATGGGAGGCTTTAGCTGCTGCCAGATTTGCTTTACTTTGCCGTAAAGAAGAGTGTTTATCTAAAGCCAAATGTAACGCTTCATCAGAACTTTTTGGCAGACTATTATCCATTATTACTGGTAATTGCAATTGTTTTGGTAACTTACCAGTTACACGTCGATAACTAATCTCAGCATCACGCAATTTACCTTTAGCATTGACCAAACTCGACTTAGCTAAAAACAATCGACTATTACTTTGTTGAATGTCGGCTTTTCTACCAGCTCCACCTTTTACTAACAGATTAATTTGGCTGAGAATCTTTTGATGAATGACTACATTATTCTTGGTTAATTCCAAAAGCTCTTGACGACGTAATGTTTCTAGATAAACTTCAGATGTTAATAATGCCATGTTTTCACTAGTATTTTTTATTTTATGAATTGCAGAATCGGCTAAAGATTTGTATTGTTTAACTCCATACTTAGTTTTAAAACCATCAAATAACATTTGGGATAAAGTTAAACCAATTTCACTACGAGTTAGAGTTATATCATCATCAATAAATTTGCGGGTAGTGGTATTATCACTGTTTTCACTTCCATATCCTGCATGTAGTTCTAATGACGGTAGGTAGCCACCTTGAACTTGTTTAATAGTTTGTTTTGACGCATGATAATTTTGTATTGTAATCAACATATCTGGATTAGTTGTCAAAGTATGTTGAATTATCTCGTTTAATGTCTCTGCTGATACATTTAATGACATTAACAATGTTAAAATTAGATATTTCATGATTTTCGAATAACGTTATTGAGAACTGCTTATTATATCACATTTCAACTTGGTAATTTGTAGATTTTCATCTGGAGATTTCAGTAAATTATAGAATTTATGGATAGTCCCTAGAAACAAATGCAGTTTTAATTAAATCAATAACTAACAGTTAATTGATATATATACTTATTTCTAATGGGAGTACATAACCAAGTAACATTATTCTTGCGGAATATTAACTTAAATGAGATAATCAACATCCTTTCAGAAAAATAACCGCAAAATATAAAAAATGTCAGACTCTAATTTAACTAATATTCGTACCCAAATTGACAAAATAGATATACAAATTCAAGAATTTATTACTAGACGAGCTAATTTAGCAGAAGAAGTAAAACGAGAAAAATATGCCCTAGAAAAGAAACCTAATTTTTATCGACCCAAACGAGAAGCAGAAATTTTACGTAATGTTAAACAGCGTAATCAAGGTCCACTATCAGATAAAACTTTAATGTTAATTTTTCAGGAAATAATGTCTGGTTGTTTGGAGTTACAAAAACCACTTAAAATAGCTTTCTTAGGTCCATCTGGTACTTATACTCAAACAGCAGTGCATAAAAAATTTGGCCACTCAGTCCAAAATCTGCCTCAAACGACTATTGATGAGGTATTTCGTGAAGTGGAAGCAGGTGTAGCAGACTATGGAGTGGTGCCGGTGGAAAACTCTACTGAAGGAGGAGTCAACCAAACTTTAGAATGCTTTGTTACTACTCCGTTAAAAATTTGTGGAGAAATAGAATTACCAATCCATCACCACTTGTTGGCTAATAGTGAATTAGCTAATATAAAACGAGTTTATTCTCATCCTCAATCTCTTGCCCAATGTCGTAGTTGGCTAGATAGTCATATAATGTCAGTACAACGCATTCCGGTTAGCAGTAATGCTGAAGCAGCTAAATTGGTGATGGAAGATACTGAAGCAGCAGCGATCGCTAGTAACACAGCAGCAGAAATTTATCAATTGGATATAATTGCATCTAGAATTGAAGATGAGGTGAACAATACCACAAGATTTGCAGTGTTGAGCCATCAGGATGTTTCATCTACTGGTAATGATAAAACTTCGTTGTTATTGGCTAACCCAAACAAATCTGGAACTTTATACCACTTGTTAGAACCATTTGCTAAAAATAACGTTAATATGACGAGAATTGAGTCACGCCCTTCACGTCAAGGTATCTGGGAATATGTATTTTTTGCTGACATTGAAGGACATTATACTGATGAAAATGTAGCCAATTCCTTACAAGCTCTACAAAAACATACTTCTTTGATTAAATTATTAGGTTCTTATCCTCGTACTTAAATAGTAATTTAAACGGAGTACAAACTTGTTTAATTAAACCTTCCGGGTATTCAAAACTCTGGAAGGCTAACCACTATCTAAAACTTATTACCTCGTTCTATTATGATGCCGACATCTTTAGAACCACGCACAGCCCCTGGTTTATGTAGTTGTAAATGTAACCAAGGTACTGAAAATTCA
>JAUCGN010000244.1 GCA_030378125.1 Thiotrichales bacterium HSG1
AATTAAATGCTCTTAAAATCAAAGAATTTGCTCAATTATTAGTGACTAATGGTAAGCAATTAGCGGAGCATGATATTGATGCAGCAGTGTTGAAATTTAAGGAAGCTCGTCGGTTAGACCCACAGATGACTTTTGAACCACATAAATTGGCAACCAATATAATGGCTAAAGTACGGTTACAAGAGGGGGAAAAACTAGCTGCAGTTGGTGATCGTGAGGCTGCGATAGAAAAGTTTAGGCAGGCTCAGACTTTGAATCAGCAATTGGATTTTAGTCCAGAGCATAAGGTTGGTAAGTTGGTTGCTAGGTTACGAGTTGAGGAGGGTGTGGCGTTAGTTAAACATGGGTCGATGGATATTGCGGTAACAAAGTTTCAGCAAGCCTTACAACTTGATTCACAGTTACAGGCTCCAGAAATTAAGGAAATGGCTGAGTTGTTGACTAAACAGGGGCGGCAATTAGCTAAGGATGGGGATATTGAGGCGGCTACTTTGAAGTTTAGGCAAGCTCGACAGCTTAATCCTCTTTTGGAGTTTAATTTTGAGGAGATGGCGGCTTTGTGGATTCATAAGGAGGAGTTGGATCGAGTGGAGATGTGGGATACGGCTGAACAGTTTGGTAAAGTGGCTGCGGTGCTTGGCGTTATTGCTATGATTATTATTATTTTGTGATGTGAGTTATTTGTTGATATTTATTCCATATTTCTTTGTCAATGTGTTAAGTTTTATATTTGTGAATAGTTGTTTCGGGAATGGAGTGAAACGGATTTCCTGAAACCAATATCTAGCAATCGTTTCGGGAAATCTACTTCGTTCCATTCCCGAAATAACTGCCAAAAAATTCAGCGAATGTATCCGCTACTAATTTAAGCCGTTATCCTTATTAATCGTTTCCTGCTACGCTTCTCCAAGTCACTACGATCAGCTAACACTCAGGATAATCAAGTCTTAAAGAGGACACTTAACATCCATGTAAAATGCCGCTCAACAGCCGAGCATAGGTAATAGGTAGCGAAGTTATGGCAAAAAAAATCGATCTTGTAGGGATTCTCCAAAAGCTAGTTGAGAACAGAGCATTGAGTAGAACTGATGCAAAATTGGCATTTGTACACTCACGAAAACAAAAAACTTCTCTTGTTACGTATTTAATGAAGAATAGAGAAAATTTTATTAAGCCGAATACAAATAATGCAATTAATAGTTATGATATTGCTCTTGCTCTATTTGAAAAATTGGAGATTCCTTTTGCTGATATTGACAGTTTTATACTTGAGAAAGAAGTTGTTACAATTGTTGATTGGCAAACAATAAAAACACATCATGTTATTCCCTTATTTAAACGTGGTAATGTTCTATTTATAGCGGTTTCAGATCCAACTAATTTAGAAGTACTTGAGCAGATCAAAGCTGTTACCAAAATGCACATTGAGAAGGTTTTAGTTGAAGATGATAAATTGCTAAAAATAATTGAAAAAAACGTAGAGGAAATTTTTACTGAACAATTTAACGATAATTTAGGATGTGATGATATGGAATTTGAATTTGAAGATATAGAACCTATTGAAGAGGATTATGTAGAACCTTCACCTATACATAGATTTGTTGATAAGATGATTTTTGATGCTATTAAAATGGGGGCATCTGACTTACATTTTGAACCTTATGAAAAATATTATCAAGTCAGGTTTCGGATTGATGGTATCTTGCAAGTTGTTGCTGAACCACCTGTTAGACTTGCACATAAATTAGCTGGTCGTATTTTGCAAATAGCAAAACTTAATATATCGAAACGCCATATTCCCCAAAAAGGTCGCTTTGATATTAAAGTTTCTTCTAACAGTTCGATTGCTTTTCGGGTAAGTATTTGTCCTACAATATTTGGTGAGAAGATTGTAATACGAGTTATTAATTCATCTTTCAATATTGATACACTTGGTTACGAAAAATATCAAAAATCACTTTATCTAGACGCTCTTGCTAATCCTTATGGTATGATTCTAGTAACTGGACCGGCTGGGAGTGGTAAAAGTGTAACTATTTACACAGGTATAAATTATCTTAATAAAAAGAAAGTTGATATATCAACAATTGAAGAACCAGTGGAAATAATTCTTCCCGGAGTTAACCAAGTTCAAGTTGAAGAAAAACTGACTTTTGCAGAAGCACTTAAAGGTTTATTATGGCAAGAACCCGATGTTATTTTTATTGGGGAAATTTGGAATTTAGAGACTGCAAATCTTGCGATTAAAGCTGCAACAAGTGGCCATTTGGTCATATCTACCATGCAAACTATTGACACTACCTCACAGACATTAATCAATATGATTGATATAGGCATACCTTCATCTATAGTTGCTACTACAGTTAATTTAATTCAAGCACAAAGATTGTGTCGGCGACTATGTAATGATTGCAAAGTTGAGATGGATATAACAGAACATGCTTTGTTGAATGAGGGATTTTCTGCCTATGATATTCCTGAACTTGAAATTTATCAGTCTTGGAAAGGTAATTGTATAAATTGTAATAACAATGGTTATAAAGGCCGAATTGGTATTTATCAAGTGATGCCTATTTCTAATAATATAGCAGATTTGATTATAGATGGTAGTGATGCAATTGAAATAACTAAGCAAATGTGTTCTGAAAATATTATTGATTTACATCAATCAGGACTAAAAAAAGTTAAAAATGGTGTAACTTCTTTGGAGGAAATTAATCGTATTGTGAGAAATTAATTTCCCTGATTAATAATACCTTTGCCATAAATACTTATCTCTCGTTCCACGCACTAGTGTGGGAATACAGTCGAGACGCACCAGCGTCATAAATTTAGACAGTCAAATTACAATACTTCGGACAGTTTTACATATTGACAGTCCCGTAGTTACAAAGGGAATCAAAACCATCTTTAGATTTAATAGAAGTGAAGTCAAAACCTAACCAAGAAGAAAAGCGTTGAAGTAGATGAGCATTGGCATTT
>JAUCGN010000245.1 GCA_030378125.1 Thiotrichales bacterium HSG1
GTGGTCGTATAACGATGTTGGGAATCTCTCGTTGGACAGAAAAAGGCGGAAGTTATAGAACAATTCAACGTTTTTTTAACAGCAAAATCAATTGGGGTAAATTAAGATGGTTGTTTATCCATGAGCATCTAATAGAACCCAAAGATATTATTTTGATAGCAGGTGATGAAGTAGTTGTCACCAAATCTGGTAAAAAAAACTTATGGAATAGGACGTTTCTTTTCGTCCTTGTATGGTAAAGCCATTCCTAGTATTAGCTTTCTTGCTTTGTCTTTGATAAGTGTGAAGAATCGTAGTTCTCACCCTTTGATGATGGAACAAATTGTTAAAGAAGATTTACCTGTTGAAAAACCAACTGTTACTAAGAAAAGCTGTCCGAAAAAAGCTAAGAGAGGTCGCCCAAAAGGAAGCAACAATAAGAGTAAGAAAGATGTTGAATTATCGGCTTATTTACAATTTGTACAAGCTACTTTGAAAAGTTTGTCGCAAATTGTAGGCACAGACTTAAGTTTGGTATATTTTGTTTTTGATGGTTCTTTTGGTAATAACGCTTCATTACAAATGGTTAGACGATGTGATTTACATATTATTTCCAAATTACGTAATGATTCTGCACTATATTTTCCTCATGATGGTGAATATTCTGGTCGTGGAAGACGCAAAAAATATGGCAACAAAATTAACTATAAACATATACCAAAACAATATCTTAAAAGTTCAAAAATAGAAGGAGATATTCAAACTCATATTTACCAAATGCAGGTATGGCATAAATTATTTGCAGACCTTCTAAATGTTGTAATTATTAGGAAAATCAATCTAAAAACTGGTAAAAGCAAACATGTAATTTTGTTCAGCAGTGACCTTAAACTTGAGCATGAAAAATTGGTTGAATACTATCGATTACGCTTTCAAATTGAGTTTAACTTTCGTGATGCAAAACAATATTGGGGATTAGAAGATTTTATGAATATTAGTAAATTGGCTGTTTACAATGCTGCTAATCTTGCCATGTTCATGGTTAATTTATCTTCAGTATTGTTACGACAAAATGTTTTGTTTGGAACTAGCATTAATGATCTTAAGGCATGGTTTAGAGCTAGAAAATACGTGCTTGACGTTTTTAAATTATCTGAGCAAAATGCTTTCGAGGATAAAATTTTTCTCAAAAAATATTATCCTCGAACCCAATTTTAATTGAACGTACTATTTATAACGTTTCTTCACGTGGTCGGGTTAATCCTTCTGTTTGTCAGGTATAAGTTTTTTTAGTTTTGTTTTTTTATACTATTTTTTTGTGGATTTTTGGCGAAGGTATTGTAATATATAACATTATATTTAGGTCACACCCCTTGAATGAGTTGGCAAAGATTATTGATAACCGAGGAAAAATATTATGTTAGCCGTTATTCAAAAATGGGGAAATTTTCAAGGACTTTCTTTTAGCCCAGAAATGCTTAATAAAGCCCAATTATCCCTTGGTGATGAAGTTTCCATCACTGTGCGACAGGGAGAAATTATTATAAAATCTATTGCTCAAGAAAAAAGTAAATCTACTGTAACGATGGCACAAAATAGTGAGCAATTGCCTAAAAAACGTGCTGTTGGTGAGTATGTTGGGAAAATACATATCAGTGAGGATTTTGATGCACCATTACCTGATGAATTTTGGCTTGGGAATTCTGGTGAATGAAGAAATTTTTATTCGATACACATACCGTGGTTGAAGAATGAGCCACAGAAAGTATCAGAGCTTGCTCTGTACACTTACCAAGATACTAATAATCTTGTGTATTTAAGTATGGTTAGTCTTTGGGAAATACAGATTAAATACCAGTTAGGTAAGCTTCAATTGGATGTGTCTTTACCAGAAATGATTGAAGAGCAATGTTTACATAATGGTATAAGGATTTTGCCCATTGAACAAAAACATATTTTTGAGTTAAGTAAGCTACCGTTCTTTCATAAAGACCCCTTTGACCGTTTGTTGATTGCACAGGCTATGGTAGAGCAAATACCTATAGTTACTGCTGATAGTTTATTTACGCAATATTCGGTTGAAGTTGTTTGGTAAAAATTATATAGCATTATTGTTTGAACAAGATGAGTTTGATTTTATTCTGAAAATTTTAAAATTCTGTTAATTCTGATTCAGACAAAAAATTTATAACTACTTAAAATGATTAAATTAAATATAACTTCCGATGAATTTGTTGCCATCTTGAATGAGTTGGCAAAAATGATTGGTATACCGCTGGCAAGCAATAAAATACCACTTGGCAAAGTAGACCTGTTGCGCGTATATGAACATGATGATTTTATGCGTTTGCTGGATGAGCTAAAAAATAACGAGTTAACAGAAACCTCCGAGTGGTTTCAGGCTATTCAGTATTTATATCAAAATGAAGAACTTCAATTTTTTTCTGAATCTTCAACTAAAGAATCAGACGGGCCGGTAGAAACACATCAAGATAATGTTAGTAAACCTGCTGAAAAATATCAATCCACTGAAAATGACAACATTTCTGTTGAAAAAGCACAGAATAAAAATGCACAATCTTCGATACAAAATAGTTGTCCTTCTGATGAAAAATACAAAAAAAATCATAATATAGTTATCCATAATATACTTAATCCTTTAATTGGAGCTAATGATAAAGGAAATACTGTAGCAGTTTTTTTAATTCTGTTTTCTCCTATAGCTACTTTACTGGGACTTTTGATTATTTATGATCTTAGTTGGTGGAAATATATAGTTTATGATTTGGCTATTTCATTAGGAATAGCCATATTTATCTTAACAATTGGTTTAATTTATGATAAAAAACAACTTGATTTAGCTAAGATAGGACTTACGCATTGACAACTTCTAAAAAATAATATTTCAATAAAATTATATGCTTATAAAGTATATTTAATTTCTCATAATTTCTGTAAAAATTAAAGTATAAAATTACAATGCTAAGTTGCGT
>JAUCGN010000246.1 GCA_030378125.1 Thiotrichales bacterium HSG1
GCCTCAGGAACCAGTAAGGCATGGGGACGTTGGTATGCTAATCACATTGGTCAAGAATTCAGAGTTCCAGTGGCTGGAAGAGGTGGAATAGCAATTGGTGGATTTAATGGGCGTGGTAATGGTAATGTTAAATATACCAATATGCCAGCAGTTTTATTAGAACCACTATTCGTTAGTAATCCATCACATGCCAAGATAGTGCGTAGCGAAGAAGGACAAGATAAATTAGCTAAAGTCCTTGCTGACAGTATTGTAGAATTTTTTCCTAAAGGTGGTAAGATTGCTTTTAGTGTTGGTCATAAATACAAGACTTCTCGTCCAAGAGATCGGGGAGCTGCTGTTAGTGGTGGTGGTACAGAAGCTGAGTATGCAGAAATTGTGTTGGAAAAAGCCAAACATCTGTTAGAAAATTATCAACCAGTTCCTGACAAACCAGTAGTGGAAGAAGATGCAGCAGATAATGATGTTAGAGTCATTAGAGATGGTAAAGAAATTTGGTCAAGTGCTGAATTAGATGAAGATGATGAAATTATTTGGGATGAAGAAAATCGTACTTTATATCTAAACACTCAGTAATAAAGGTTTGGTTGAACTTTGAGGCTAAACTTCTTTTTAATAGATTGGTTAGCCTTAAATACTTAATTTAACTGTGATCAATGGATGATTTTTTGTGGCGAGCTTTGTTCGGTGGTTTAGGTATAGCATTAGTTGCCGGACCGTTAGGATGTTTTATTGTTTGGCAACGTATGGCTTATTTTGGCGACACATTGGCACATTCTGCATTGCTTGGTGTTGCTATAGGTTTTTTATTACAGTTAATTTTTGATGTTAATTTATCCCTAGACAATTTGTTATTAATCAGCATTTTAGTTGTTTGTATAGCAATTGCTCTATTGTTAGTAGTTTTGCAATCCCAGAAACGATTTACCACTGATACTTTATTGGGTATTTTGGCACATAGCACTCTATCATTAGGACTAGTAGCCGTTGGATTTTTACAAAGCCAAGGGTTACGAATTGACTTGTTTAGTTATTTATTTGGTGATTTATTAACTATAGAATATCTTGACTTATATTGGATATATGCTAGTAGTTTATTAATTTTATTAGGAATTACTTTTATTTGGCAATCCTTGTTATCGGTTACTATCCATGAAGAGTTAGCTCAAGTTGAAGGTATACCAGTAGTTAAAATACGTTTATTTTTCATGTTATTAGTAGCTATAGTTGTTGCCATCGCCATGAAAATAGTAGGAATTTTATTGATAACATCCATGCTAATCATCCCACCCGCCACTGCTAGGCGTTTTTCCAGAACTCCAGAGCAGATGGCGGTATTATCAAGTTTAATTGGGTTTGTTGCGGTTGGTCTTGGTCTGTATATTTCTTGGCAGTGGGATATCCCAACTGGACCTGCAATAGTTGTTGCTGCTAGTTTGTTGTTTGTTTTTTTGTTTAAACGGAATTGAAGCAAAAATAAGGCGTAATAGTTTTTAAAGCATCAGCAATAGCTGGTAGTGGGTTTGAACTGTTTTAAAATTTACAAATATGCCTAAATACCAGTACTTTATACAAAGTAACAAAAAATTAATTATTGAGGAATAGTTATGAATAATCCAATTATTGAAGATCTCCTTTGGAGACACACCACCAAAAAATATGATGCCAGTAGAAAGGTTTCTCAAAATGATCTTGACTTGCTCTTTGAAGCAATACGGCTTTCTGCATCGTCTATTAATTCACAGCCATGGAAGTTTATAGTTATTGAAAGCCGTGCAGCAAAAGAACGCATGCATAAAACATTTGCCCAAAAATTCCAATTTAATCAAGCTCATGTTTTTGATAGTTCACATATTATTCTTTTTGCTCACAACCCTCATTATGTGCGTGATGACTATGCCGAAATTGTAGATAATGGCATTGAGGACAAGCGAACTAAACCAGAAAATCGGAATGATGCCTTTGGTTCTTTCATGTTTGCAGAACTTAATACTGACAAAACTGGCAATACAGGTATTTGGACAAAAGCACAAACTTATATTGCTCTTGGTAACGCCTTGCATACTTTAGCTAGACTCAGAATAGATTCTACCCCAATGGAAGGTATTGATACTACTTTAGTAAATGAGGAATTTAAAAAAGAACTTGATGGTTATCAATGTGATGTAGCTTTGGCCATTGGATATCATCACCCACAAGAGGACTACAATGCAAAACTTCCAAAATCTAGACGCAGTTTGGATAGTATTTTAGTACGCATATAGAACTACTTGAGTTCGATGTAAGTTAAGGGCAACCATGAAGGATTGCCCCTATGCAATATGTCGTAGGGATAATCCTTTATGATTACCCCAATTAATTTGCTTAACTTAATGGTATTGACGCTAAAATATGGGAAAGAATATCTTTATCCCAAACACTCACTGAACATTAGTAGTTTCAAGTTGTAACACCCGAAATTTTCTGTATGTTCCATTATCTAACCGTTCAGAAACAAAATAATCTGTATAACCATCACCGTTAGCATCTCCCATCACACTGACTAACAAATATTTTTGTGGTAAAACAGGTAAAGAACCTTTAAACTTATAGTTATAAACCTTATTTCCCGACTGAATGGCAAAACTCCCATCATTATTCAGGCGTAGTTTTTTACTACTCAAATAGTTACCTATCTCAGTTAAACTTGGTGCTAATGGATCAATAACACTTGTTGTTGACACATTACTTGAATTAGCTTCACAAATATCGGGATTCCCAACCAGTGTTACCTCATCTGTAGAGATTATATCACGGTTTTTATCATACAATTCAACTATATAACTAGTTGTAACTGATTTTCCAGTCATACCCGGCCACCAAGCTTTAATTTTAAACTGATTGGTAACACTAGTAATAGTTTGCCACTTTTTACTGCAATTACCACAATTTGTACATTGAGCAGTGACA
>JAUCGN010000247.1 GCA_030378125.1 Thiotrichales bacterium HSG1
TGCGGTTTCTTATACAGATTTTTGGAAAGCATATGATGTTATTTTTCCCAGCAAACGTCACAAATCTGTTGGAAAAGAAACAGGCCTAACAAATCGTATTGAACGCTTTAACTGTACCATGAGACAACGAATTTCACGTCTGGTTCGGAAAACTCTTTCTTTTTCCAAAAAGCTGTCAAATCATGTTGGAGCTATTTGGTACTTTATTCATCACTATAATGCTAATATTGTTTAATTTTATGCCAACACTACTTTGTTCAGGACTACCCAACCACGAAATAGGTTTAGAGCTAGTAAAAGTGGAGTTTGAATAAATGGAATAATCCCACCATTTGACACAAATACTAAACATCACTATACTTGTCATACATGCAATACAAATAAGGTATTTATATGCTATCAGTCAGACTTGACAAAATAATGGAAACAAAACTTGATAATCTAGCAAAAACTACAAAACGTCCCAAGAGCTTTTTTGTTAAAGAAGCACTTAATAATTATATGGATGATATGCAAGATTATTACGAAGCTCAAAAACGTTCACAAGACAAAAATCGTAACCTAATTTCAATCGAAGAATTGGAAAAAGCACTTGACCTATAAATTTTTCATAGATGATAAAGTCATCAAGGACTTAAAGAAAATTGACAAAAAATGGCAAGTAAAAATTTTAGATGTTATAAAAACTAAACTTGTCAAAAATCCCCATGCAGGTAAAAAACTAGTTGGCAATCTTTCAGAATATTATAGATATAGAGTTGGTAACTACAGGATAATTTACGAAATTATTGAAGAGGATATTGTTGTTGTTATCATTAAAATAAAACATCGCAAAGATATTTATATAAATGACTAATTAACAATAAAATCAGTAATGTAACAATTAAAGTACATTCAATACCTTCAAAAAATCCAAAATTTGACATAAATCTCCAACAAGGAATATAATTAAATTTCAACTAAAATAAGGAAGTTATAGTAACATTCTTATAAAACCACATCTATGTAAAACTGTCCGAAGTATTGTAAAGATATATTACAAGCAAAAAACACTATAATCGTCTAATTTGATCTCGCAACTTGGCCGCTTCTTCAAATTCTAAATTTTCTGCATGTTGATACATTTCTTTTTCTAACTGTTTAATTTTTTTAGCAAGTTTTTCTGGAGAGAGTTTGCCATAATTAGCTCTTTCCTCAGCAATAACATTATTAATTGGCGTAACTGGCTGTTCCATATCTAAAATATCAGTTATGGCTTTGGTAACTCCATGTGGAATTATATTAAATTTCTTATTGAAAGCTTGTTGTTTAATGCGCCGTCTTTTAGTCTCATCAATAGCTTTTTGCATGGCGGCAGTTATCACATCCGCATAAAAAATAGCTTGACCATTGATATGTCGAGCAGCCCTACCAACTGTTTGAATTAACGATCTTTCTGAACGCAAAAAACCAGATTTATCCGCATCAAATACCATAACTAGAGAAACTTCTGGCATATCTAAACCTTCTCGCAATAAGTTAATTCCCACTAATACATCAAACACTCCAACTCGTAAATCATGAATAACTTCAACTCGTTCCACTGTAGCAATATCAGCATGTAAATAGCTAGCTTTCACTCCATGTTCAATCAAATATTCGGTTAAATCCTCAGACATTCTTTTAGTCAAAGTAGTAATTAAAACTCGTTCACCTTGTTTAACCCGTTTATTAATTTCAGACAGAGCATCGTCAACTTGGGTTGTTACCTGTCTTATTTCAATCGGTGGATCAAGCAAACCGGTGGGACGCACCACCTGTTCAACTACTTGCTTAGCATTCTCATGTTCATAAGGGCCGGGAGTTGCGGACACAAAGACAGTTTGTGGAGTAAGACGTTCAAATTCCTCAAAAGTTAAGGGACGATTATCCAACGCTGATGGTAAACGAAAACCATAATCCACCAGAGTTTCCTTGCGTGAGCGATCACCTTTATACATTGCACCAATTTGCGGTACAGTAACGTGGCTTTCATCAATTATCAAGAGAGCATTTTCTGGTAAATAGTCAAATAAAGTTGGAGGTGCTTCACCAGCTTGTCGCTGTGATAAATAGCGTGAATAGTTTTCAATCCCGGAGCAGTAACCAATTTCCAATATCATTTCTAAGTCAAACATGGTTCTCTGTTCTAAACGCTGTGCCTCAACTAATTTGTGTTTTACATAAAGTTCTTTTAAGTTTATTTGTAATTCTTCTTTAATGCTATCAAGGGCTTTTAATAATACATGGCGAGGAGTAACGTAATGACTTTTGGGATAAAGGGTCAAACGCATAACGTGACGTAAAATTTTGCCAGTCAATGGGTCAAAATAACTCAATTTTTCAATTTCATCATCAAATAGTTCTACCCGAATTGCATCTCGATCTGAATCGGCTGGGTAGATGTCTATTATTTCACCTCGTACTCGGTAATTACCACGTTCCAACACTGTTTCATTACGAGTATATTGTAATTCTGTTAAGCGGCGTAAAATAAAACGTTGGCCAATTTCTTCCCCTTGCACCAAATGCAACACCATCTGTAAATACCAATTTGGGTCTCCTAACCCATAGATAGCTGATACAGAGGCTACAACAATTGCATCTTTGCGTTCCAGCATGGCCTTGGTAGCTGATAATCGCATTTGATCAATATGTTCATTAATGGAAGCATCTTTTTCTATATAGGTATCCGATGCTGGCATGTAGGCTTCTGGTTGATAATAATCATAATAAGAAACAAAATATTCCACTGCATTATTAGGGAAAAAATCTCGCATTTCGCTATATAGTTGGGCTGCTAAAGTTTTATTGGGAGCCAATACTAAAGTTGGTACTTGGAGCGATTGGATAACATTGGCTATAGTAAAAGTTTTACCTGATCCGGTGACTCCCAGTAAAGTTTGATATTTATCACCA
>JAUCGN010000248.1 GCA_030378125.1 Thiotrichales bacterium HSG1
TATTGAGTATATTGGGAATTTTGTTCAGTTTGTTTCTTTAAAGCAGTGAGAATTTCTAACTGTTTTATCAAACGGCGTGAATTAAATTTAGTGGTCGCTAGAAAGCTCTTAACGGTACGTTTGGCTTGCCGATAATCAGCCGATAAAAATGCTAGCCAATCTCCCTTATGCTTACGCAATTCATCTGCTAGAATCGCTATGGTCTCAGCATCTGGTAGTTTATGTAACAGAAAATATTGTTCTTGTTCCTTCCATTGGTTAGCCAGTTCAGTAAACTGTTGTTGGGCATGTTGCAATACGATTGGTGTTGCTTCTAGGGCGTGTTCTGGATGTTTATTTAACACCAAGTCGGATGGTGCTTGATGGGCTAATTCTTGTAATTTAAGAAAACCAAGAAAACTGGACACCGATTCGGGTCGATTCAATTCTTGCAATTCATTAGTTAAATTATCAAATTTTTCAACTATTTGTAGAATTTCAGTGGCAGAATCATCATCAAAACCCAAAGAGCTTAATTTATCTGTGGTGTCTAGTAATTGCTGTAAAATTTTTACTGAGTAACGACCATGCCCAAGAAATTTAGTAGCTTGGGTTAGTAGTTCCTTATAAACAGCTTGGTTGGCTTGAAATTTACGCAGTTTTTCAATCGAACCTTGATAAGATAATTTGATAGCAGCCAAAGTATCGAAAGGTGCTGGTATAGAAGTAAATACTTGTAGATTAATATTAGCTAATAGTTTTACAGTTGCCAAATCTGGAGTCAATGGAATCTGAGTTTCTTCAATTAAAACATCTAAATAAGCTTGGTATCCTTGAATTTTTAACAGTAAATCGGTTAAAATATTCCGCATAGCAGTTTCATTAATTGGTACACTTGGTTTAAAACCTTGCCAAAGCTGAATATTCTCTGCTGACAGACTACAATAATATTCACTAAATTCCTGTAATTTATTAATTTTTTTAGTGAAATTACCTTTCAATCCGGTGGTTAAATTAAACTTTTGATCGGCTAGTTCTAAACGTAATCTTTCTAACTTCCACAAAACATCATATATTGGTTCATCATTAGGTCCAACCTTAGTGTTCATCAGTTTAGAATAGTTCGACAATTTATATTTTTTAGTCTGTAATTTTTTAAGATTTAATTGCACTGGAGGATATTTTTTATGCAGCCGTTGTTTTAAATTGGCATGTAATTTAGTCTTTTGAGTTTTATGATTATGTAATTCTAAACAAAAATCACCTAAGCCAACCTGTTCTAACCTAGAGCTTACCACTTGTAAAGCAGCTTTCTTTTCTGCCACAAATAGCACTGATTTGCCTTGAGCGATAGTAGCAGCTATCAAATTTGCAATGGTCTGTGATTTGCCAGTTCCGGGTGGTCCTTCTATTACCAAATTATGTTGTAAAGCTGCCATAATAACAGCTTGTTGTGAGCTATCAGCATCTAAGATTAAAGGAATTTTATCCGCTAACGATTCACTGTATGATAATTTTTTATGTTTTTTGGCCGGAGCGATAGCTAAAACCTGTTGAATATTAATGTTATCAGTTAAGTTTTCATCAATTAAATCTTTATACATCAATATTTTAGTAAAAGAAAAAAAGTCTAATTTAAGTTCAGGAATAACTTGCCAATTAGAATAGCTTTCTATCATGCTAGTTACTTGATTAAAATAGTCTTCTGGTATAATGTCAGCAGAAAAAGTTGGTAATATTAAATTAAAATCATTAGATAATTTTTTGGCCAAGGAAATATTGGTTTCAATTTCGGTTTCGTCATAGGATAAGGTATATTGATAACTGGTGGTATGTGCTGTCCGTTCAAGTTTAACTGGGATCAATATTAATGGAGCTTGGCTGGGAACTTCGTCCTCGTACCATTGCAAAAAACCTACTGCTAAATGTAATAAATTGCTACCAGTTTCTTCGACAGCATTGCGAGCTTCTCGGATTAACTTGGTGCAACGTTTTTCGAGGGTTTCATGGGGAGTTATGGGTTTATTAGCAGCTTGGGAAGTTAGGATTATTGGCTTACCATTTTGTACTAAGGTTTTGAAAACTGTATTTGCCGATATATCAATGATATGTACGGTTCTAGCTTTAGATTTGTAATTTAATAATTGGTTACGTTTAGAAAGGTCTAATAAACGGTGTCTAGCTGTTTCTAATTGATTTTGCATTGTTGGTTCACGGTAAATGTGGGTATATTGACTATAAAGTTTATTTTTAACCAGTTGATACATCAAAATCTATTTTATCAGTTTTAAATATGTACTGGTAGTTTGTTTGGAGTAAAAGTCATTAATCGTCAGCAATATTTTTCACAAAGTGAATTAAGTCTAACCCAAATAACGTACATGCTAATATAACATATAGGAAAGATGTCTATTGAACGAAGCCATTGGAAATTAGTTAATTAAGATATTTGATAACTTAAAATTTAACCAACTTTAAGTCCATTTGATAATCTTATCAATTTATTATAGAATAACTTTATAAAAGACTAATCTATTTAAACAGATATTTGGAGATATCTATGTATAAATTATGTATAGCAGTTAGTATATTTTTATTAACGTCATTTTCTCATGCCGAAACGTTGTTTATTGATGATTTTGAATCTGGACTGGATAAGTGGAGTGGGAAAAATAATACAGTCCCAACTGCAAAAATTGTGGATGATCCAATAAATAGTGGGCATGGTAAGGTTGTTACATTTACCAAAAAAGTGATCGAAGGCGATATTTATACTAAAACAATAATTAACAACCTTCCAATCAATAAACCTTATATTTTGGAATTTGATTATCTTGGTATACCAGTACGTAGGAGTAAAGAAGGTAATGGTGGTTATATCGGCTACAGTAAAAATACCAATCGAGGAGCTGGTCCTTCAAATCATAGATGGGTGGGTGG
>JAUCGN010000249.1 GCA_030378125.1 Thiotrichales bacterium HSG1
CATAATAGTGATAAGCATCTCGGTATTTTTTGAATATTGGATGATATTGAGCATGGACAGCACTATAATCACTGTTATCATTTGCATCTAACAAGTTTGGCTTACCTTGATACAAAGGGCGATATTGCTGCATAGCTGTTGCTTCTGTTTGCGAATCTACATTATGTAATATTTCTTCAAAATCTTTAATAGAATTGATAATAGTTGGATTTTCAGATAAAACATTTATATCGGCTAAACGTTCATCAAAATAATTAGTTATTTGTTTAGCTTTAATATCACGTAATGCAACTAATTTACTGGTTATTTCAACCTGTAATGCATTTTTAGCCTGAGTGTAAACTAATGTTCCCACAATAATAAGTGGGATAAGTGACATAGCAAGGAACAATAAAATAAGTTTGCCTCGTAAAGAATATAAGAAACTGATATTTGTCTCAGATGATGAAGATGTATCCATTGGTTAATTGCTCAATTTGTAATTGTATGTAGAAATAAAAAAATGTTAATATATTCAACACATGATTATAATATATTATGTTAGAGTTACAAAGTTTTATTGAAATTGAATAATTATGTTCAATTTTTAATCTCAACATTTTAATTAAGGAATAGTGCTATTATGAATTTTTTTGATAATTTTAAAGTGGGTACTAAAATTTCTTCTGGTTTTATTATTATATTAATTTTAATGGGAATAATTGGAGGAATGGCTATATTTCAATTTTCTCAGGTTAAATCCACCGTTACTAATTTAGCCGATAATTTTGCTAAAGATCAATATTTATCCGAACAATTGGTTACACAAATTTTGTTAACTCGTTTTTATGCTAATAAATACATTCGAGATCATAAATTTGAAGATTTAGATCGTTTCAATGAAGAATTTGTCAATTTTGAAAAACTGCTGGCTGAGGCTGATATTGAAATTACTAAAGGTGAACGGGTCAAAATGCTCGCAGAAATTAAAGCTGGAGTGAAAAAATATGGTGAAAATTTTACTCAAGTTACTAAATTTGTAAATAAACGCCATGATATATTATCTAACATACTTGATGTTCAAGGGCCATTGGCGGAACAGAAATTAGAGCAATTGCGTGATAGTGCTTTCAAAGCAGATGATGCTATTGCATCGTTTTATGCGGGTAATGCTCAACGAGCTTTGCTATTAATGCGTTTAGATGCTTTTAAATATCTTGACAAAGGCGATATCCAATGGGTAAAAAAATTTGATGAACGTTATCAAGAAGCACAAACGGCCTTTAAACAACTTGATAAAGAACTGCAAGACCCAACTAGACGACAATTAGCTGAATTAGCTAAAAAAATTGTTGGTAAATATAATCAAGGATTTATCAGTTTGCAGGCTGATTATAAGAAACAAAATCTAATTATTGAGACTCAATTAAATATTATTGGACCTCAAGTACGTAAAACAGCTTCTAAAATGTCAGATAGTGTGACAGTTGATTTTGATGCTACTAATCAAAAAACTCGTACTTTAGTAGATAATACTCGCTGGCAACTATCTATTACTATGTTTATAGCTATTTTGATAGGTACAATTCTTGGTTGGTTCATAGCACGAAGCATCACAGTTCCATTGACAACGGTTATTGAGATGAGTAATAAAATGTCCAATGGTATTATGACCCAAGATATTCAAAATCTAACTAAAGTAAATAGAATAATTAATAGAAAAGATGAAATTGGTAATATTGGTCGTGCTTATGATATTTTGGCTGATTACTTTAAAATGATTATTGAAGACATTGTACAAGTTTCACAAAATTTAGCTAACGGAAATTTACAATCTATGCCGGCAGATAGATATAAAGGTGATTTTGTGCAGATAAAAGATTCTATGGAAACATCTTTATCTAGCTTAAGTTTAGTAATTAAAGATATAGTACAAGTATCTCAAGGACTAGCTGATGGTGATTTGCGTACTACAACTAAAGCCCAATATAAAGGTGATTTTGTGCAAATAAAAGATTCTATGGAAATCGCATTATCTAGTTTAAATAAAGTAGTTAAAGATACCGTACAAGTTTCCCAAGGATTAGCTGACGGCAATTTGCGTGTTATTCCCAAGGCTGAATATAAAGGGGATTTTATTAAGATAAAAAATGCATTAGAAACTGTTCTTTTAGCCCAATCACAAGTTATTGAGGATATAGTGCAAGTTTCCCAAGGATTGGCTGATGGTAGCAAAAATGTGGTAGCAAAAGCCGAGTATCTAGGTGATTTCATTCAAATCAAAACCGCTTTAGAAACTGCAGCAAATAAATTATCAGAAGCTATGGCTCAAAATACCATTCAAGATTGGTTAAAAACTGGTCAAACAGAACTGGGCAAAAAAATAAGTGGAGAACAAGAAATAACGGATTTAGCTAGGAATATTTGTGATTTTTTAACTACCTATTTAGAAGCACAGGTCGGAGCATTTTATATTGTAGAAGAGGAAGTTATATTACAACGTTGTTCTGATGAAATACCGATTAAACCAGTTATTTCACCTGAAAATTTAGTTGATGAAGTGAGTTTATTTCTACATCAAATAGAAAATAATCTATCTGATGATAAACGTGAAATGTTACATATGGTACATGATAAAAAAGCCATTTTGGAAAATAAAAAAATTCTAATTGTTGATGATGATGAAAGGAATATCTTCGCATTGGCTACAATATTGGAAAACCATGAGGCTGAGGTCGTTTGTGGGTTTACTGGCAAAGAAGCCTTAAAGAAATTAGAAGAAAATAATGACATTGCGATGGTTTTAATGGACATAATGATGCCGGATATGGATGGTTATGAGGCAATAGAAGAGATTCGCAAACAATTAAAGTATAAGAACTTACCTATCATTGCCCTAACTGCCAAAGCCATGAAAGA
>JAUCGN010000250.1 GCA_030378125.1 Thiotrichales bacterium HSG1
AACCATAATTGTAGTAGAGCTATTTTAGTTGGTCATAACCCTATGTTTGATTTAAGCTTTATTAAGGAAGCTTGTAAACGTAACAAAGTTAAATTGCCATTTCATCGTTTTAGTACTTTTGATACTGCTACTTTGGGTGGGTTGGCTTATGGGCAAACTGTTTTGGCAAGAGCAGCACAAGCTGCCGGTTTAGCGTGGGATAGTCAAGAAGCTCATTCAGCGATTTATGATGCTGAACGTACCGCAGAGTTATTTTGTAAAATAGTTAATTTATGGGGTAAATGGCGGAAAGAATTTAAAATTTATAATGATTTAAAGGATAAAGGTAGGGGTTATAATTAAAAATGGTATGCGTTTTGCAGGATTGAGTTAATAACATAGTTCAAATACTTCCTACCTATTTTGGATTATGATTGGATCACTTGAATGCTGGTCACATTCAAGTGTGTCCCTTAATAGATAGAAACTCAATTAAATCCCATCATATAATCCTTCGCATAAGTATAAGTGCAATAGCCAAAAATAACATTGGTGGTAGTAATGCACTAACAATCGGATAGAGATTATATACCAATCCCATGTTGCCCATAGTTTGATTCAACATGTGAAACACAACTCCTATCAATGCTCCAACCAATACTCGTTGCCCTACTGATACAGTACGTAAGGAACCAAACACGAATGGAGTAGCTAAAAAAATCATAGTGATGCAAACCAATGGATAACCAAGACGGGTCCAAAAAGCTAATTCATATTTAGTAGTACGTTGACCATTTTTATGTAGATATTGGATATATTTATACAAGCCCAAACTTGATAGCTTATTAGGACGGATCACTACTATCTTAACCAACTCTGGACTTAAAATAGCTTTCCACACCACAGTGTCTAAATATGGACGGGTGACTTTAGTGGCTTCAATAATATGTTTTTCAACATCTTTTAACAGCCATTTACCTTTTTCATAAAAAGCATTTTTAGCTTTAGTTATACTTTCTAATTTTTGTTCAGAATCAAACTCATATAAAGTAATTCCTCCAAAACCACCATCCGGATAGATGGTACGAATATTAATAAAATCTAACTTATCTCGTGACCAAAAACCATAACGAGTTAGAAAAACCATCCGTTGTCGTTCATGTTCAGATTGAGCAATTGCTCGCATGTTATTAGCATATTGGCCAGTAATGGGAGCAACAAATTCACCGATTAATACTACCAATAAAGTCAAAATCAATCCAACCTTCAATGCTGACATAACGATACGTACTGTCGAAATCCCGGTGGCACGCATCACGATTAGTTCACTGTTATTTGCTAACAACCCTAATCCTAACAAAGTGCCTAACAATGCTGCATAAGGAAATAAGTTATAAACAAATATTGGAATTTCTAAAGCAACATATTGAACTGCTTGTAATAATCCATAACGTTGTTTGCCTATATCATCAATTTCATCAATAAATTCAAAAAATGTAAACAGGCCAACCAATATTAATAGCACGATTAATATGCCAGTTAATACAGTTTTGCCAATATATTTATCAAGGGTTTTCATCTATTTTAAATTTAATCCAATAACTTAAATCACATTCAATACAAAATTCTTTCACTTCAGAAGTAGCTCCTGAAGATATAAAAATACCGGTTACTTATTTCTTTGGATTTTGATCTGGTTTAACATCACAATTTTATAAGCTATAACTTAAACCCAAAGCAAACAATTCTTCTGGTGATAGTAGTCATTTATTATGACACTTTATAGATTCCAATCATTAATTTTAGTAGCAACAACTGCTCACCCTCCAACTCCAGGTCGATTTTTACCCTGATCCGGCAACGGAACATCAACTTCTGTCAATAGTGGCATTTTTTTATCACCCTTAAAAACATGTACTTCTTGCCTCATAACTGCTGGATCAATATTAGCACCATTCAAATGCTTCCAGACCTTACCCCAAACATTCTCTAAAATAAAGTTTTTGTCACCATAATTTTCCGCACAAAAAGCAATCCAATAAGACGCTGACCATTCGTTAATATCAACAAACATTACTATTGGTTCAGGTTTTTGCATAACTTTATCTGAAGCCATGAGAGCCTCCAATAAAACTCGTTTTACTTTTTCTGGGTGGTGGCGAGGATGAATATGTACAGTGGGCCAAAGCCAATAAGTTTCATCCGGATAGTGAAAATTTAAGATGACCGATTCCGAAGCTAAACTGTTTGGGATACTTAATGTACAACCAGCTCTGTTTCTTATTCTAGTAGCTCGCCAATTAATATCCACAACCTCACCTTCTTCAAGTCCAGCTATTTGTACCCAATCACCAATCCGAAATGGACGTTCCATATTAATAACAATCCCAGAAAATACGTTAGAAATATTAACTTGAATTGCTAAACCTATAACCATTGCCAACATACCAGATGTAGCTAATAAAGATGTAAATTCTTGTTCATAAACAAAAACAATAATACAAGTGAAGGCTAAGATATAAACTGCCATTGCGAAGAAGTTACGGATTATATTAGGAATTGCTCCAACTTTTTCCTCCAATGGGGACCATATAAAACGTTCTGCTGCCACGTTAAGTAAGGCTGCTGGTATAATCCACCATAAAATACCAAATGTTCTGATGACAAATTCCATTTGATGAATGTTGCTAGTTTCCGATAACCAATCAGAAAATATAATAACTTCCACTGATAATAAAAACATAAAAGCCAACAAGACCTGAAAAAACCAAACTATTTGGGAAAATCTTTCCTTCTTGTTCGTCACAATAGCTAGCAACGCAAACAGCAAACCACTGATTATTGCCAAATGATAAGAAAATTTATAAGGAACCATGCCACGTGGGGTAAACTGTCCCGGTTTAATTTGAATTA
>JAUCGN010000251.1 GCA_030378125.1 Thiotrichales bacterium HSG1
TTGTAAAATTTCTAGGACACCATCTCCATAAATATCTTCACCTTTCTTAGCATGAGCTTTCAATAAAGCGAAAATGACATCTTGTTTACGGGAGCGTGCCGTTCCTTCTAAATTGAGTTCTTGGGCAAGTTTGACTAAATCAGTAGCCGTGTGTTTTTTTAGTTCGGTTAAATTCATAAGTTAAAATAATGGTTTTTAGATGTGCCGAAACTTTTGAAATGAACTAAATTTATAAAAATTCGTGAATACAAATTGGGTCTCATACACATCCACATAATATGCCATTACTGGCGATGTTTCATAAAGATTAATTTTGAAGCAGGAAGGAAAGAGGAATTAAAAACTCGTCATAAAAATATTAAAGCATTTGTAATGCAAACCTTGCTTTTAGAGCAATTGTATTATTATTTTTGTCTAATTTCAAGTCTAAGTCAATAATTAATTTTGTTATGGACAAAAACCAAGTATAATCATATATGAAGAAAATAGCCTATCAAGCAATTAAACTAGCCAACCAAGCTGTTAATTGTGGTTTAGATATTGCACCGACTTTGCTCGCAATAACTTCTTCATTCACAAATAACATAAGGGTAGGAAAACCACGAACTCCATATTTGGAGGTAATATTAGGATTTTTTCCACTGTTTAACTTAACTATTTTAATTTTATCAGTATAAGTTTCAGCTATCTCATCCAATGTTGTTGCAATTGATTCACAAGGTATACACCATTCGTTCCAATAATCAACTAACACTGGAATGCTAGCTCTAAGTACTTCATCAGTAAAATTATCATCTGTTACTGATATGACGTACTCACTCATAGTTTATTCTCCATTAATCATATATTGGGTAATCTTAACAAAATTATTAAGAGATTTATAGTTTTAGTACAGAACAAAAAATTGTAGGTATGATTTTTTAATAATAGAATTCAACATTTTTATGATTTTTATCAAGATATTGTAGAGTTTAACTTGATTTTAAGGAATCAGAATTTAATAATATCTTAAATTAAATCTTCCAGAGTTTTTAAAACCTGAAAGTTTCAATTAAACAAATTGGGGATTTTATGTAAGTTATCATCCCTAATTCTATTTTTTACTATTTATAATCAATTAATTATATTTTTATTCTGTATAAAAAATCTTAGATTAAGATAAAATCTTTTGTAAGTAATTAATAATTTGGTTACAATATCGTATGATTTTAACCAAGTATTTTGAGTATTGTAATAATGTTTAATCCAACTGAGTTAGTTATTGATGGTTTTGTCGAACAACTTGATGAAGCCTATAAACGTAATTATGGCAAACTAGAAGCAAGTAATAGCGAGATTATTTCTTGGGCTGGACGCATGGCATTAGAACATTTTGCCAATAGCGATGCAATGTATCATAATATGGAACATACTATCATGGTAACATTAGTTGGCCAAGAAATTTTGCGTGGTAAGCATATTCGTGAAGGTGGAGTTTCACACCGTGATTGGCTGAACTTCATAATTTCTCTACTGTGTCACGATATAGGTCATGTACGTGGAATATGTCGTGATGATAATTACGGTCGTTATACTACCGGAATTAAAAATGAACTAGTAACTTTGCCTCAAGGGGCGACTGATGCTTCGATGTCACCTTATCACGTTGATAGAGGTAAACTGTTCATTAGAGAACGATTTGGAGGTAATCCAATTATTGATGCTGAAGTAATTGCAGCAAATATAGAACTAACTCGTTTTCCAGTTCCAGATGACACCGATCATCAAAGTACTTCGTCTTATCCCGGTCTAGTTAGGGCTGCTGATCTGATCGGCCAGTTAGCTGATCCACATTATTTGCGTAAGTTACCCGCATTATTTTATGAATTTCAAGAGATTGGCTTAAATGAGCAGTTAGGTTATTATTCTCCTTACGATCTGCGAGTTAAGTATCCTTCATTTTATTGGGGAATTGTGAGTAGTTACATTCAAAATGCTTTACATTATCTGCGTGTTACTCAGGAAGGTAAACAGTGGATTGCTAACTTATATTCACATGTATTTTCATCAGAACATAAAGAATTTCACAATGTTTAATTATTTAAAACTTGAAGTTTAAACTTTATTTTAAGAATTGTTCCAAACTTAAAAAGATTTGAACTCCAATAGCTTTAGTTTATTATTTTTAAACTTGAGTGTTTGGATTTCAATAAAAAATTGTTGTTACATACATGTCGCACAAAATATCTATTAAAAACATTTATTTTTCACTATTTTTAGTTGCAGTCATTGGACTGGGTTCATCTGTAACAGCATTTATTTATGTAAAACAGTGGGAAATTAAACAAGCGATTGAAATACATAAAAAACAACACGATTATGTGCGAATATTACAACAAACTTTCATAACATTAGAAAATATTTTGAGTTCAATTCGTGGTTTGTATCATATTAATGATCAAATTACACAACAAAGCTTTACCAAATTTGTTGAAAGTGATTTACTCCTTCATTCTGGTATCCAAGCCTTGGAATGGGTATCCGTCACAAAAACGGTCGAAAATACGTTTTGGGAACTTTCACCACTTAACAAGAGGCAATCTGTTGGAAAACAAAGTATATATTACCCAGTTAGATTTAACGAATCTAAAAACAATTATATTAGCCGTTTGAGTTATAATATTGGTTCTAATGTTGTTTTAAAACAGGCTTTAGAAACTGCTCGTGATTCAGGCCAATTTACCGTCAGTGGAGCTATTGAAATATTAACCGATACCGGCAAAACACTAGGATTGAATGTGTTCATGCCGGTTTATAACAATTTTTCCCACTCCACAATTTCTGAACGCAGAAAAAACTTAGTTGGATTTGCTGTAGGTGTTTTCTCCCTAAAT
>JAUCGN010000252.1 GCA_030378125.1 Thiotrichales bacterium HSG1
ACCTTACGAATGGCATCTTTAGCTTTCTCTTCAAAGTTGGCTTCTTTGCCATACATATGGTTAAAACGTCTAGCTAACTCACGAGTAAATTCAACATGGGCAACTTGATCCTCCCCGACTGCCACTAATCCGGCTTTATATACTAAAATATCAGCACTTTGTAACAGGGGATAACCTAAAAATCCATAAGTTGACAAATCTTTATTTTGCAGTTTCTGTTGCTGGTCTTTATAAGTTGGAATCCGTTCTAACCAACTGAGTGGGGTGGACATAGACATTAGCAAATGCAATTCGGAATGTTCAGGAACTTTAGATTGAATAAATAAAGTAGCCTCACCCGGATTGATGCCAACTGCCAACCAGTCCACTATCATTTCCCAAACACTTTGGGCGATGACCCCAGTGTTATCATATTCGGTGGTTAACGCATGCCAATCAGCAACAAAGAAGTAACAACGATATTGGTGTTGCAGTTTGATCCAATTGTTTAATACGCCGTGTAAATGGCCTAAATGTAACTTACCAGTAGGCCGCATGCCAGATAAAACGCTTTGTGAAGTCAATGGATTCATTATACTAACTTTTAATCCTGAATGGTGAATGGCATAGATAGGTTATCTGAAGTTATGGGAGCTTCTGATGAAGCAGTAGTTGGTGTTGCTAGTTCTTCTTCAGGTTCTATAATTTCTATCAATTCTGCATGAGTTTTGGTTAAATCATCAACTTTATAATCAGACAATTCATATACCCAATTAGAAAATTTAGCGTTTAAATCTACTACATTCTTATTTACATCAGGTTTTTCATCTGTATCAGACTTTTTAGAATCTGCTAAAACAGCTTCCGAGTTAAACTTAGCAACAAATACAGCGTAATTTTTTTCATCTTGCTTGGCTATTTGCATAGTCACTTCCAAACCATCAAAAGTAGTAAATACCGCAGTAATTTCAAACTTTAATTCTAATGTATCGGCTGCTATAACATCATCAAATTCTAAATTGCTTAAAGTAGTAGCAATATTTTTCAGCACATAAGGCATTTTAACTTTACCATTAGCAGGTAAATCAGCTAGTTGAAATTCCTCATCATCAGGAGTATCTTTAAAAAGAGATATGTCCTCTCCATTGGAAATATTAACTTGTCTAACTATATTATTTTCTATATCAACAATTTGACGTTCTAACCAGTCAGTAGGATTTTTTTCCACTGATAGCTTGCCTAAAGTTAACCAAACTTGTTTATCATCCGGTTTACGCACATAAATTTCATTGCGACTGGAATCAATTTTAGCAGCTTGACTATTACCAACAATCAGACTAGCCAACGCATTAGAATCTGCCTGCAAGGTTAATAAAACTGACTGAGAACCTTGAGTAGATATATCTTCCACTCCAATTTTTTGATAAAGCTCAGGATTAGTTGTTTTGGTTTCCAATATAGTTAGTTCTGTCATAGCCAATAACAGGTTATTCACTTTATCAGTAGCAACTGGATAATTTTGTTTTTCCTGCATTTGCCAGTTCCAATTTTCATCCCGTACCATTGTGATGGTTTCAGCATTGGTTTTCACAGCAACAGTTTTTACTTGATCGATAGTTGTCGCTAATTTGGGAAATAACTTACCTTTTTTTGTTGGTGTAATCTCAGTTTGAGTCAGTGAGATAGCTGCAATGACCACTACTACAGTTACAATAATTAATACACTAAAACTTTTAATATTCACTTCTCACTCCTTTGGTTAAATTTCTATTAATACAAAATTATCCTTGCTAACTCCACAATCAGGACCAACCCAATCTTCAGAAATATCTTTCCAACGAGTTTTGGGAGCTATACCAGCATCTGGTAAACCATCAGTTTCATTATAAACAAAACCGCATGTAATACATTTATAACTTCTATATTCATCAGACATCAAAGCACCTATACGCTTGAATTTGAAAAGATCAATGTTTATTATTTAGTAACTCCCACTAATTATTTCAATATCGGAAATTTAAAACAATAATTAATGTTAATAATATATGTCCATACCAAAACCAATATAACAGTATGATTTTCAAAAACTATTATAAAAATAATCAATATAAGTTTATATTGCCATTATACGATAAAATACTATTGACTTCAACAATACATAGATTTAATGATAACTGAATGATACAATATCATCTGGACAGATATACTTGGCAATCACAATTTGGAAATTTAAACTAATGAATTTTAAAAAATTAGCTATAATTGCAACAATATTATTTAGTTCAAGTGTTTATGCTACTAATGGTTATTGGTCACATGGTTATGGTACAAAATCCAAGTCAATAGCTGGTGCGTGTGTAGCAATGACACTCGGAGCAATGTGTGCCGCTAGTAATCCAGCTTCCTTGGTAAGAGTTGGGAATAGAATGGATTATGGATTATCTTTATTCTTTCCAACCAGAGGTTTTACGGCTAACGATGATAGTTCACCAGTTGGTCCACCTATGGGACCAGCTTCTATACCAGCAAACAAGTATGAAAGTGGTAATGATTATTTTCTAATTCCTCATTTTGCCTATAACCGTATGTTAGATGATAACAGTTCTGTTGGTATTGCAATTGGTGGTAATGGTGGAATGAATACTGAATACGAAGGTGCTGTGTTCCAAAATTTTGGTAATCCAATGAACCCATCTACAATGGCATCTTCACCTACTGGTATTGATCTTATGCAAATGTTTATTGGTATAACTTATTCAAGAACAATTAACGAACAACATTCATTTGGAGTTACTCCGGTATTTGCTATTCAAGCAGTAGAAATCACTGGTTTAGAGCCCTTCACATCTTATTCAATACACCCAGATAAAGTCACCAATAATGATCAAGATTT
>JAUCGN010000027.1 GCA_030378125.1 Thiotrichales bacterium HSG1
ATAAAAATCCCATCTTTTCAAGAGAGGTAGTTTGTAGTCCTATTTTTTAAATGGGGCTGCAATATTTGTTCTCTTGAATCAAGAACTCATGCAGTTTTTCAAAATTAGTCTTAGCAACCTATGCCCTACTCGTTCACTGAAAAAAAACGCATTCGTAAGAGCTTTGGAAAATACCCAAGCATTTTAGAAGTGCCATATTTGTTGGCCATCCAACTTAATTCTTACAAAGACCTATTGCAAATAGACACTCCAGCCGAAAAAAGAGCTGATAAAGGTCTACATGCTGCCTTTAAATCTGTATTCCCGATAAATAGCTTTTCTGGTCATGCCGCTCTTGAATATGTTAGTTATCGTCTCAGTAAGCCAACTTTTGATGTCAAAGAATGTCAACTAAGGGGTATGACCTATGCCACATCCTTACGAGTTAAAGTGCGACTAGTTATTTATGATAAAGATTCCAAGGTAGTCAAAAACGTAAAAGAACAAGAAGTTTACATGGGTGAAATTCCCTTAATGACTAAAAATGGAACTTTTGTTATCAATGGTACTGAGCGAGTTATTGTATCACAATTACATCGTTCACCCGGAGTTTTCTTTGACCATGATCGTGGTAAAACACATACATCTGGAAAAATTCTGTTTAATGCTAGCATAATTCCTTATCGTGGTTCTTGGTTAGATTTTGAATTTGATCACAAAGATTGTTTATATGTACGCATTGATAGAAGGCGTAAATTACCGGCTACCATTATTCTTAGAGCATTAGAATTTAATAATGAACAAATTTTAGCCAAGTTCTTTGATACTCATAAAATTAAACAAGTAGATAGTGATTTTTATTGGCAAATTGATGTTAAACATCTGCGTGGGCAAAATGCACCTTTTGACATAAAGGATAAAAACTCCAAAGTAATAATTGCTACTGGACGGCGCATAACTCCTAGATTGATAAAACAACTACAAAAAATTGAATTAGTTAAAATTCCTCAAGATTATGCTGAAGGAAATGCTGATAATTTTCTACTAGGTAAAATATTGGCTCACGATGTTATTTCTACAAATGACGGTGAAGTAATAATTAAGGCTAATGACGAAATTACCGATGAAACCTTAATCCTTTTACAAGAACATAAAGTTGAACAATTTGAAGTTTTGTATACTAATGATTTGGATCGTGGTCCTTACATTTCTAATACCTTAAAAATTGACCCTACCACTAGTCCAATAGAGGCTTGGGTAGAAATTTATCGTATGATGCGGCCTGGTGAACCTCCAACCAGTGAATCTGCTAAAACTTTGTTTAATAACTTATTTTTTGTTCCTGAACGTTATAATTTGTCAGAAGTTGGTCGAATGAAGTTTAATCTCAGGATTGGTAGAAAAAAAACCACTGGTTCCGGGGTTTTATCACCAGAAGATATTATTGAAGTATTAAAAACGATCAACGATATTCGGAATGGTAAGGGTGATATTGATGACATTGATCACTTAGGTAATAGACGAGTACGCAGTGTCGGTGAAATGACAGAAAACCAATTTCGAATTGGATTAGTACGAGTGGAGCGTGCAGTTAAAGAACGTTTGAGCCAACCAGAATCAGCTCAAGGAATGCCACAAGAATTGATTAATGCCAAACCAGTATCGGCAGCAATTAGAGAATTTTTTGGTTCCAGCCAATTATCTCAATTTATGGATCAGAACAATCCATTATCGGAGGTTACTCATAAACGGCGAATTTCTGCTTTAGGTCCGGGTGGTTTAACCCGTGAAAGAGCCGGCTTTGAGGTACGTGATGTACATCCAACTCACTATGGTCGTTTGTGTCCTATTGAAACTCCTGAAGGGCCAAATATTGGATTGATCAACTCATTAGCAAGTTATGCTAGAACTAATGATTATGGTTTTTTGGAAACTCCTTATCGGCGAGTTAAAAATGGTAAGATAACTTCACAGATAGATTACTTATCGGCAATCGATGAAGGTGATAACGTTATTGCTCAAACTAATGTTACTGTGGATAAAAAAGGCAATTTAACCGATACTATGGTGACGGTGCGTCATAACAATGAATTTACTCAGAAAAATCGAGAAGAAGTAAATTACATGGATGTATCACCAAAACAAATTGTATCTGTAGCTGCGGCCTTGATTCCATTTTTGGAACATGATGATGCTAACCGAGCCTTAATGGGTTCTAACATGCAACGGCAAGCTGTACCAACTTTACGTTCAGAAAAACCATTAGTAGGTACTGGAATTGAGCGGACTGTGGCGATAGATTCTGGAGTAACTATCATCGCTGAACGTAGTGGAGTGGTGGATTCAGTGGATGCCTCACGGATTGTAATTCGAGTGGATGAAGTTGCTGGAAATATGAATAATGAAGAAGAATTTTCCGGTTTAGTCGATATCTACAATTTAATTAAATATGTTCGTTCAAATCAAAATACTTGTATTAATCAAAAACCATTAGTAAATATTGGTGATGCGATTAAAAAAGGTGATGTATTAGCTGATGGACCTTCCACCGACTTAGGTGAATTGGCATTAGGTCAAAATATGTTGGTGGCTTTCATGCCTTGGAATGGTTACAATTTTGAAGATTCAATTTTGATTTCCGAACGGGTAGTTGAACAGGAACGTTTTACTTCGATTCATATTGTAGAACTTAGTTGTTTGGCCAGAGATACTAAGTTAGGCCCAGAGGAGATTACTGCTGATATTCCTAATTTGTCAGAATCGGTACTAAAAAACTTGGATGAAACTGGTATTATTTCTATCGGAGCTCAAGTTAAACCAGGTGATATTTTAGTTGGAAAGGTAACACCCAAAGGTGAAACTCAGTTAACCCCGGAAGAAAAATTACTGAGAGCTATTTTTGGAGAGAAAGCTTCTGAAGTAAAAGATAGCTCGTTAAGGGTATCTAGTAGCACTAGCGGTACAGTAATTGACGTACAAGTATTTACTCGGGATGGAATTGAGAAAGATGCTCGAACTTTACACATTGAAAAACTGGCTTTAGAACAAGTTAAAAAAGACTTAACTGATGAATTACGAGTTTTGGAAGATGATGTTTATAGCCGTTTAGAACTATTGTTAATCGGCCAAAAAGTAAAAAATGCTCCACCTGAATTTGAGCTTGCTTCTAAAATAACCGCAGATAATCTTACCAATATAAAACAGCGTTCTAAATGGTTTGATATTCAGGTGCAAGATTTTGAAATTCAATCTAAAGTGGATATTCTTAACCAACAGCTTAAAGACTATCGGAAACATTCTGATGAAATGTTCCAAGAAAAGCATAAAAAGTTAGTTACTGGTGATGATTTACCACCTGGAGTTTTGAAAATGGTCAAAGTTTATTTAGCTGTTAAACGCCAGATTCAACCCGGGGACAAAATGGCTGGTAGACACGGTAATAAAGGTGTTGTTTCTATGATCGTGCCGGTGGAAGATATGCCGCATACTGAAGATGGTCGTCCAGTTGACATTGTATTAAATCCACTTGGTGTTCCATCTAGAATGAATATTGGTCAGGTTTTAGAAACTCATTTGGGTTGGGCAGCTAAAACATTGGGTGAAAAATTAGAAACATTGTTAGCTGAGCAAAAACCAGAGAAAAAGGTTCGCAAGTTATTGGATAAGATTTATAATGTTAGTAGTGGTAAAAAGGAAGATATAGATAGTTTTAATGATGATGAAGTGATTGAATTAGCTCATAATTTAAGTAATGGTGTACCAATGGCAACCCCCGTATTTGATGGAGCTAATGAGACAGAAATCAGAAATATGTTGAAACTAGCTGGTTTACCTGTAGATGGTCAAACAACCTTGTATGATGGACGTACCGGTGAAAAGTTTGATCGTCCAGTTACAATTGGTTATATGTATATTTTGAAACTTAACCATTTGGTTGATGACAAAATGCACGCTCGTTCCACTGGTCCTTATAGTTTGGTTACCCAACAACCATTGGGTGGTAAAGCTCAATTTGGTGGACAAAGATTTGGTGAGATGGAAGTTTGGGCTTTGGAAGCTTATGGTGCTTCTTATACCTTGCAAGAAATGTTGACGGTTAAATCGGATGATGTTAATGGTCGTACTAAGATGTATAAAAATATCGTTGATGGCAATCATCAAATGCAAGCTGGAATGCCTGAATCGTTTAATGTTTTGGTCAAAGAAATTCGTTCGTTAGGGATTGATATTGAGTTAGAACAGGTTTAAGGAAATAATCCCTTAAAAGAATAATAACTAAATAAAATCCTAAACTTTTTAAACCAAGCCTTCCATGTTTTCAAAACTTTGGAAGGTTTTTTTGATCTAGGACTTACGCATTGACAACTTCTAAAAAATAATATTTAAATAAAATTATATACTTATAAAGTATATTTGATTTTTCATAATTTCTGTAAAAGTTAAAGTATAAAATTACAATGCTAAGTTGCGTAAAGGAATTATGTAATTTTAAAATATAAATTATATAAATATTAAATTTAACTATTATATAGTAACTTATTGTATTTGAAATGTTTCATAATATTATGGCCTTGTCAATGCGTAAGTCCTAAATATCATATTGAGATCAGAATAATTTAAGAGCATCAACCTATTAACATGAGTTCGATATAAGATTAAAGAATTGTATCTCCAAAGAAAATAATTTATAATGAAAATTAGTTAAAAACATACAAGAAATATCTTCGGAAAATACAAATGATAAATGTAACAGAAATATACTGTGATATCAATGATTTTTGTATATTATTTTTACCAGCTTGACTTCACAGTTCTAACTAGTAGCCTCATACACCAAAAATTCTTATACAAGCAAAATATCATAATTTCTCATCTCACTTAATGCAATAAATACGATTGATTGTGTGGTGCTATGAGCTATCAAATTATCATGAAATAAACCTTACAAATATACAAAAATTAAGATGTTCCCAAACTTAAATAGTAGACAAGATGTTCCACCTAAAAAAAATATTCTGAATATTTTAGTTATATCAATTTTTCCTATAGTTGGTCTCTATCTTATCAGTTTATATAATTATCTTCTATTTCATAGTATTGCCGAATTTTTTAGTATTATAGTCTGTTGTACGGTTTTTTTAATTACTTGGAATTCAAGACAATACATCAAGAACCCATATCTACTCTTTATCGGTATAGCATATTTTTTTATTAGCATATTGGATTTGCTGCATATTCTATCCTATAAAGGTATGTCAATTTTCACAGACTATGATTATTATGCAAATCAACTATGGATAGCTGCTCGATATCTTGAAGCTATATCTCTTTGTGGTGGTTTTCTATTTCTAGCTTCCAAAAAGAAAATCTCTGTGGAATATATTCTTATTGGATATATTTTTATCACAGCAGTTCTAATTAGTTCCATATTTTATTGGAAAATTTTTCCAATCTGTTTCGTTGATGGCGTTGGTCTTACTCCATTTAAAAAAATAAGTGAATATATCATCTCCTCGCTCCTACTTTTTAATATTTATCTCTTATACAAAAATCGGCATCATTTTGATGAAAAAATTTTTAAGCTAATTGTTTGGTCGATAATTTGCACTATTGGTTCGGAACTAGCGTTTACATTTTACATATCAAACTATGGATTATCCAATCTGATTGGGCATTTTTTCAAAATATTTTCTGTCTATCTTATCTATGAAGCCATTATCGTAACTTGTTTCATACGACCATATGAATTGTTGTTTCTGGAACTTAAAAAAAGTGAAAAAAGTCTGACTGATGCACAGAGGATAGCTAAAGTCGGCAACTGGAATTGGGATATTACCAACGATACTATTTCTTGGTCTGATGAAGTTTATCGTATCTTTGGTTTTCAGCCTCAGCAAATTATGGCTACTTATGAGCAATTTTTAAATTCTGTTCATCCTGATGACCGTAGAAGTATTAATAACGCAGTTAAATATGCTCTGACAAAAAAGAAAAAATATAACATTGAACATCGTATTGTTTTGCATGATAAAAGTGAGCGTATTGTACATGAAAGAGGTGAAGTAGTTTTTGACAAGCATGATAATCCAATCAAGATGATAGGAACAATCCATGATATAACTACTAGAAAAAAAGTAGAAAAAGAATTGGCAAAAGCAAAAATAACCGCAGAAGAAGCTAGTAAATATAAAAGTGAATTTTTAGCCAATATGAGCCACGAAATTCGAACTCCGATGAATGCAATAATTGGATTTAGTGGATTATTATTGAATGGTAACCAAAAACGGAATGATAAAGATAAGCTCTCTTTTAAAGATATATCTCAAATACAAAAAATAAATACATCTGCTAAAAATCTATTAATTGTTATCAATGACATTTTGGATTTTTCCAAGATTGAAGCCGGGAAACTGGATTTGGAAACTATTAATTTTGATCTTAAATTAATTACTAATAATTTGACAGCTATTCTTCAAGAAGATTCCAAAAAAAAAGGAATTGATTTAACAATTAGTTATGGAGCGAATGTTCCATTTTATTTTAAAGGAGACCCTGGGAGATTAAATCAAATTCTTCTTAATTTCACCAGTAATGCGATTAAATTTACCAATGATGGTGGAGTTGTAGTACAAATTTCAATGGAAGAAGAAGTTGGTATCAAAGTGAAATTAAAATTTATGGTTATTGATACTGGCATAGGTATATCTCAAGATAAACAAGATCGACTCTTCAATGCTTTTACCCAAGCTGATGTATCTACAACAAGAAAATATGGAGGAACTGGTTTAGGTTTAGCTATCTCAAAAAAACTTGTTGGTTTGATGGATGGAGAAATTGGTTTTAATAGTGAACTTGGTGAAGGTTCTACCTTTTGGTTCACAGTTATATTTGAGAAAGGCAATATTCCTAAAGTAGAAGAAAAAATCATAAAATTATCTGTTACTGAATTAAAAATTTTACTAGTTGAAGACTTGCTATTTAACCAAGAATTAGCGATTGCTATTTTAGACCAACACAATGTTACAGTGGCGAATAATGGCAAAGAAGCTATAAGTATTTTAGAAAAAGAACATTATGACCTTGTTTTGATAGATATTCAGATGCCTATTATGGATGGTTTTGAAGCAACCTCAATTATTCGTAATTGTGAATCCACCGTTCTTGACCATGATATTATTATTGTCGCAATGACAGCTCATGCAACAAAAGAAGATAGAAAAAAATGCCTTGATAGTGGTATGAATGATTATCTGTCTAAACCGCTTGAACCCAATGATTTATTTTATATAATTGAAAATTTATTTGGTACAAAAATTAAGGATGAAACTCCTGAAAATAATAGTGACATTGACATTGAACTTCTTAACATAAAAGCATTCCTAAACCGCATTAATAATAACGAAGATATGGCTGCTAAATTAATAGGTTTATCTCTGGAAACTTGTAAAGAAAGACAACTTAATATTAAGAAATCTATTGATGAAAACAATCCATATGAATTAAGAGAATCAGCACATTTATTTAGAGGTATGCTTGTTAATTTTAGTAAGCAAGGTTCTAATTTGGTTAAACAGCTAGAAGAAATTGGAAGAACTGGAAAAATAGATGTGGAAACAGCCAATAAAATTTATAGCGATTTGGATATAATAATAGAGCAAATAATCCCAAAATTAGAGGAATATAAACGTAAATTTGAAGGTTAACTCATAAATCTGGTAAGATCGGTAAAGTAAAGCGTAACCGACCATCTAACTTACATTTATCAGAAATGTTATTTGAAATTATAGAAGTAACTCCAATTGAAATAATTGCAGTTTAAAATTTGTTTATGAAACTCTAGCAGTCCTAAAATCCGATAATGAGTTGGATGCTACTTACATTGTTAAATTCTGATTCATATAAATAATAATATCAACCAATTAAATTAAAGAAAAATATGCTAACTCCTGTTATCCTTTCTGGTGGAGTTGGGAGCCGTTTATGGCCTCTGTCCAGAGAACATTATCCCAAACAACTGTTGACTTTAGTTGACAATAATACCTTGCTCCAAAATACAATTATTCGTTTAGTTGGACTCAATGATCAAGCTAACCCCATAATTGTGTGTAATGAAAAACACCGTTTTTTAGTGGCAGAACAATTACATAATATTGAAATTGAACCAGCTAATATTATTTTAGAACCAGAAGGTCGTAATACTGCCCCTGCTGTAGCTGTAGCTGCCTTAACTGCTCTTGCCCAAGACCCAAAAGCAATATTATTAGTGCTACCAGCCGATCACTTAATCGCTGATACAACAGCATTTTGTAAAGCAATCACAACTGGAATACCATTAGCTGAAAACAACTATTTAGTGACATTTGGTATTGTACCCAATAATCCAGAAACCGGCTATGGTTATATAAATGCTTCCGAATATATAAAAAATACTGGTGCTTTGTCAGTGGCGAGCTTTGTTGAAAAACCAGATTTAGAAACAGCACAACGTTATTTAGATTCGGGCAAATATTATTGGAATAGTGGTATGTTTTTATTTAAAGCTGCCACATATTTACAAGAATTAGAAAAATTTGCTCCAGAAATTTTAGCTACCTGTCGATTAGCAATTGATAATGCTTCAAAAGACCAAAACTTTTTACGGTTGCATCGTGAAACATTTAAGACCTGTTCAAGTGATTCAGTCGACTACGCAGTGATGGAACATACTGATACAGCAGTAGTTATTCCATTAAGTGCTGGCTGGAATGATGTTGGTGCTTGGTCATCGTTGTGGGAAATCAGTGAGCGTGATAATACTGGTAATGTAATTTTGGGTGATGTGTTGACAGAAAATGTTACAAATAGCTATTTGCGTTCTGAACATCGTTTATTAGCTGCAGTTGGAGTAAAAGATTTAACGGTTATAGAAACTGCCGATGCGGTATTGGTTGCTCACAAGGATAAGGTGCAGGATGTGAAGCAAATTGTTTCTCAACTGAAAGCAACGCAGCGGAGTGAAACTGAGTTACATCGCAAAGTGTATAGACCTTGGGGTTATTACGAAACTATTGATATTGAAGAGCGGTTTCAAGTTAAACGAATTACTGTAAATCCCGGTTCTAGTTTATCTCTACAAATGCATTATCACCGTTCTGAACATTGGGTGGTGGTTAGAGGTACAGCTAAAATAACTAGTAATGATGAAGTGTTTGTTCTTACTGAAAATCAATCAACTTATATTCCGATAGGGACTAAGCATCGTTTAGAAAATCAGGGTAGGATTCCATTAGAAATAATTGAAGTACAATCAGGTAGTTATCTTGGTGAAGATGATATTATTCGATTTGAAGATGATTATGGACGAAATGAATAAGATTTAAGCATCAATTATATAACACTATCAAATAATTAACTATGGCTGCTTTTGAATATATAGCATTAAATAAATCTGGTAATACTCGCAAGGGGGTATTGGAAGGTGATACAGCTCGTCAAATTCGTCAACAATTGCGTAAGTCGGATTTAATCCCACTTTCTATAAACTCGGTAATAACAACTAAGCACAAACAATTTACAGTTATTATCAATGCTACTGATTTAGCTTTAATAACTCGTCAGTTGGCAACTTTAGTACGGGCTGGTTTAGCTTTGGAAGAAGCACTGCGAGCTATTTCAGAACAAACCGATAAACCTAAATTGAAAAGTATGTTGTTAGTAGTGCGTTCACGAGTGTTAGAAGGTCATAGTTTAGCAGACGGTTTACAGGATTTTCCCAAAGTATTTCCAGCAGTTTATCGTGCAACAGTTGCTGCTGGAGAACAATCAGGACATTTGGATTTAGTCTTAGAACGTTTGGCAGAATACACGGAAAATCGACAATATATCAGACAAAAAACCTTATTAGCTCTTTTTTACCCGGTATTGTTGAGTGGAGTAGCAATATTAGTTGTAATAGGACTGTTGGCTTATGTGGTACCACAGGTAGTACAGGTATTTGCAAATATTAATCAACAACTTCCTTGGTTAACTTTGGCTTTGATTGCTATCAGTGATTTTTTAAAAAGTTGGGGAATATTGGTATTATTTGTCTTGATACTTATGGGAATTGGACTACGTTATTTATTAAAATTTGAGATATTTTTGGTCACTTTTCATATGTTTTTACTCAAAACACCATTAATTTCACGCTTAGAATTGGGTACTCAGATAGCACGTTTTACTCGTACTTTGAGTATATTAACTGAAAGTGGAGTACCAATGTTACAAGCATTACATATTACCAGTCAAGTTCTATCAAATCGCTTGTTGCGTAAGGCCGTTGAAGATGCAACTAACAAAGTTAGAGAAGGAAGCAGTTTACATCATGCCTTAGAGCAAAGCCGCTTGTTCCCACCAATGACAGTGTATTTAATTGCTAGTGGTGAGGCAAGTGGTAAACTTGAACAAATGTTAGAACGTGCAGCCATAATGCAAGAACGAGAACTTGAAAGTCTAATTGGAGTGATACTAGGTCTATTTGAACCTATATTAATTTTAATAATGGGTGGTTTGGTACTGACTATTGTGCTAGCGATCCTAATGCCTATTTTTGAATTAAATCAACTTATTATCTAGGTATTAAATGGCTGTTTTTAGGTACAATTAAACATTGGTAGTTCTAAATAATGTAGTGATGACCTCAAAAAAACCTAGTAGATTTACCACTACTTATACTGCACACTGGCATAACTTGAACTTTTTTAAACTAATTTTATATAGATGTCGGGTTACGTTATTTCACTTTGCTCAATAATCTAACCCGACCTACCGAAAGTTAAATTTATTACCGTGTCAAGTATAGTTTAGGACTACCCAAACATTTAAAATATGGCCGGCCACCATGCAAGTGCAACCACCAAACTACCTAAGATTCCGGGTAATAATGGTAACCAACGTAACTTTAAACTGATTTTCTGGTTGGCTAAGATTTTGTTACCCAAATGGACACTCCAAATTAAACCAATTATAAATAATCCGGCCTTAATATAGCTAATCGTATCCTTATCTGCCCCTATGTATTCTAACGGCAAAAATAATGCGGTAGCTAAACCAATTATTAGAGAAACCATTGCCACTGGTGCATATTGATAACTCAATTCTACAAATCGATTGCGTAAATTACTATCACCACCAACTTTGCCACTCAACCAAGCCGCTAATAAAGTTAATGAACTTAAAATGGCAGTTAGAATAAGCATACAAGTAACCATAAAACTAACAATTAACCAAAAATCTAGCCAAGTAAAAACCTCATGTCTTTCTGGATGGACACTCATTAACCAAGGAGAACCAGATTCTGCTAGCCAGTACCAACCATAATCAATAATAAATTTTTCACCTATAATTTGGCGTAAATCTTGATAAAATGGCAAAACCAACCATAAAAAACCACCTAACGCAATTCCAGTCCCTAAGAATAGAAACCAAGCTTCAGCAATATTTGGATGGTGTTCACGAATCTGTTCTATTTCTTCACCCGGTTTTCTGATTCTTAAAAATAATGCACCTTCAGATTTTGGATTGACACAACGAAAACATTCGATGCAATGTCGTGACTCTTCCTTGTAAACCACATCAATCATAGTTGGACAAATACCTTTTTCCGTATAACCTTCACCACCAATTTTTTTTCTTTTAGGCATAAATTGAATAGCACCAATCCTAGAAAATATACCTAATAACAATCCTATAGGACACATATGACGACACCATGCTCGCTTATTACGTCCATAAATAAAACCGATTATAATGGCTATAAGTAAGGTTCCACCAAAAACTTCTGCGATTGCTTCTGGATGATCGCGTACTCCTACAGTTTGTCCTAAAATAGTTATGATTAAAAAACTAATAATGGGTGTACCTTCCCAGCGTATCCAAGCTGGAATTTGCCGTTGCAAACCTATTTTATTAACCCATTCAGAAGCTGCTCCCATCGGACATAATATTCCACACCAACTGCGACCAGTGAAAATTACAGAGATAAAAACTAGTGGAAACCATAAGCCCCACATGGCATAGTTCACAAATAATGTAAAATGACTTAAGGGAGTTGCTCCATCTTCAGGTGGTTCGGATAAAAATAATGGTAAGAATAATAGTGCTAAAAATACAAAAAACATAATTACATGAATTACGCTTAACCAAGAACGATACTGGAAAAAAAAATTTTCTATTTGTTGGGCTAATTGTGCAAAAAATCCGATATTTGGGGGAGTAATTACTTTTATTGGTATAATTTTAGTATTTGGTGACATATTTTTTGACCATGAATAATTAGTTTTAATTTGTTCTAAACATGTTATATAATGATAACCATTCTCACTTACAAGTTATTTCTTTAAAAAATGGGGTGGTTAACTGGTTTTGTCATCGCCTACTTATGTTATCAATTTGGTACTGGACTTAGAGTATAATTAATGGTTTAAAATAACAGGATGAAAGGACTAAAATTAGAAAAATGAACACACAACGACAAGTTAAAGTATTTGTATCTTCTACATTTTTAGGAATGGGAGATGAGCGAGAAGTTTTAGCCGATTTCGTATTTCCGGAACTTCGGAAGCGGTGTGCGGAACGGAAAATTGATTTTGTGGAGATTGAATTGATAAAACAAGACAGACATATATCCATCTTGCAGTTTTAAATTTGGTTTGGTGTATGACGCTTTGCTTATACACCTTATTGGTTAATTATTTATTTCTTTTAATTGTTTTTTTAATGTACCTAAATCTAATTCAAAAATTTGCCAGACCATGTGTAAATCAACACCAAAGTAAGCATGAATTAATACGTTGCGAAAATTTGATAAGTCTCTCCAAGGAATTTCTGGATATTTTGTAGTAAAATCTTTTGGCATTTGATTGGCAGCTTCACCAATAATTTCAAAATTTCTAATAACAGCATCAACAGTCTTCTCATCCTTAATGAAGGAATCATAAGACATATTTGTTAGATAACGTTCAATTTTTTCTATCGCTTCTAAAATATCGATAATTAATAATTGTGCATCTCTTTTAGACATGACGCAAATCTTTTTTTATTGCAGCAAAATAATGCGGTTTAAGTGCATCTTGTGACACAATATCTGTTTGAATTGGGAACAAAGCATCAATCTCACGTACTAAAGAAAAATACTTTAATCCAAGTGGTTTATTCCCTAATTTTACGAGAATATCAATGTCACTGTCAGGTTTTTGTTCACCTCTTGCACAAGAACCAAATACTGCTAAATAAAGAATACCATAATGATTTTGTAACTCTGTTTTGTGTTGACGTAAAATGTCAATAATTTCATTCAAAGAAATAATATAGTTAGAGTTGTTAGTTGATTTCATTGTATTTACAAAAGCTTGCTTCAATAAGATAAACAAAAAAAGCAAGACAGACATATATCCATCTTGCAGTTTTAAATGAGTTTTGGTGTATGAAGCTTCAGTTATACACCTTTGTATAATAGACCCATGATAAAAAATTAAGAGCAAAAGATTAAGAAAATGTAGGTCGGAGGTCGTTACACCTTGAAGCCAAAGAGCTTGTACGTAGATAGGCCCCCACCTTCTTCACCAATACCGAAGAGTATCCTAGGCAAAAAGCCTGTATTTACAAGGTAGGTAGGTGATTA
>JAUCGN010000253.1 GCA_030378125.1 Thiotrichales bacterium HSG1
ATTTAATCAATGGTTATCGTACCCCAACTAGTGGAGAAGTATTTGTAATTAAAGATAATATTCCAATTAATGTACATAATGATTATAAACATGTGCGAGAATGGTTAGGTTATTTACCTCAAGATGATGTAATGATTCCTGAATTGACAGTTTATCAATCTTTAAGTTATTGTTTAAAATTACAATTTTATAATTTAGATAAACAAATAAGGGAATATATAATTCGCCAAACTTGTCAAAATTTAGGTTTTGAACCTGCTAGATTGAACAAATTTTTACATACTTTAATTGGTTCATCTGAATCTGGAATAAGAGGTCTAAGTGGTGGTGAAAGAAAGAGAGCTAACTTAGCTCATGAGCTAATTGCTATGCCTTTGGTGTTACTACTGGATGAACCAACCTCTGGATTATCTTCTGTTGATGCGGATAAAATTGTACGTTTATTACAAAAATTAACTCAACTAGATGATTTAACTACCTTTGCTACCATCCATCAGCCCAGTCAAGACACTTTTGAACGCTTTGATAATTTATTGTTGATGAACTATGGTGGTACTATAGCTTATTATGGTCCCATATCCCAAGCTGTATCACATTTTGAATCGATAACAAGTACTACTAATACCAAGCGTAATCCAGCAGAATATTTGTTAGGAATGTTAGATAGATAGTTATCAACTCAATAATTCAGACAATTTTGAAAGACGTAATTTTTTCAACCACGAATTAGGGCTATTTATGAAAATATTATTAAAAATTGTTGTATTGTTTAGCGTTGTCTTACTGTTTACAGGTTGTGGTATTTCCAGACAACCACCTATCGAAAAAATATCCAATGCGGAATTAGCTATCAGTCGAGCTCAAGATAACAATGCTAAAGAATTTGCAGCCATAGAATTACGTCAGGCCCAAGATAATTTAGAAAAAGCCAAGCAAGCTGTTATAGATGAGAAGTATGATGAAGCAGCTCATTTGGCAAAAGAAGCATCTATGGGTGCTTTATTGGCTGAAACTAAAGCTGAGTCAGAAAAAGCTAGTAAAGCCACTGAAGAAATTCGCAAAAATGTAGAAACTCTTAAAAAAAAATTAGAACGTAAATAGGAAATTTATGATGAATCAAGTTATTAGTATATTTTTTGTTATATCTATCGTTGTAAGTTGTAGCAATATTCCAAAAAATGAAATCCTCAAAGATGCCGGTACTGCCTATGCTAAAACAAAAGCTCTACCATGCAGACCGTGAAAACCGTAAGTTCCCATATAATGCGGTAAACGACTGGAACAGCCAATGCCGGATACAGCAACAGTTTTCTCTGGTGGAATCTGTTTATCTCGACAAATTCGTTGTACTACAGTTAGTACCCCATGATCACCACAGCCGGGACACCAACGGGCTTCACCACCCGCATAATCACCAAGAGTAAAATACCGAGTATTAATATCAACTGACCAATCTGATTTTAAACCAAACATTTATTCTGCTCCTTGATTAAGGCGATTGAGTAATTCTTCATAAATAAGACCGGGTTGCATCGGCTGTCCATGCACATTTGACCAACAATCAACATCTACCAAAGTCTGAGACCTTAATATAGTTGCTAATTGACTATAACGCCTATTTTCCGCATTAATGAAAGGTGCATCCGCTTTATCACTGTAATTTATTTCCACAGTTAAAATGTTGGTAAATTTAGCAAATATTGCTTTTAAACCCGGTTCTAATGGCGATAAGAAACGTAAATGAATTGACGATACTTTATGACCTTCAGCTTGTAATTTGCCAATAGCTTCTTCAATCGCACCTAAAGTTGAACCCCAACCAACTACTAATAAATCACCTTCAGTTTCACCATTTATTTTAGGTGGTTTTAAAGTACTACAAAGTGTGGCTAATTTACGACTACGCATTTCACAACCACGTTGATTAGATTCACGATCATAAGCAACTTTACTTTTTTTAGTGTGGGCTAAACCAGTCAAAACATATTGACCATCTACCTGACCAACTATAGGACGAGTAGATAAGCCAGTTTTTTCATCCCAATCATAGGCTGGCATTCCTTTAGTCCAATCTGACTGGTCAATTGGAGCAGCTAACCATTCTGCTTTTGGCTCTGGGCGTAAATAAGGTTGTACTCCAGTGGCTAAGTTGGCATCAGTTAATAAGATAACGGGAGTACGGAAAGCCTCTGCTAATTTTCGGGACATTATTACAAAATGTAAGCATTCTTCAATAGTTGCGGCTGCAATAACAACTTTTGGAGCATCACCCGGTTCACCGTATAAAGAAGCCAATAAATCACCTTGTTCAACTTTGGTGGGTAAACCAGTTGATGGACCACCACGCTGTACAACGCAGACTACTAACGGAATCTCTGCCATAACTGCTAAAGCTAACAATTCAGTTTTTAAAGCTAAACCAGGACCAGAAGTTATAGTGCAGGCTGTTTTTCCAGCAAAAGAGGAACCGATAGCGAATCCAACTGCTGCAATTTCATCTTCTGCTTGATGGACAAAGCCACCAACTGTATGATAAACCTCAGCTAAATAATGGGATGCAGAAGTAGCCGGAGTAATTGGATACATGGCAACCATGTCCATACCCGATGCCATAACTCCCAGACCTAAAGCCTGATTACCACTAGTAACTATCAGTTTATCCTCGGAATCTTCGGTTTGCCAAGGTGGAATGCTATAGTGCAGTTCTAAATTATTATCAGCAAAGTCGTAACCAGATTGGAACAATTGTTGATTTAATTCAATTACTTTAGCACCTTTATGTCTAAAAGTATTTTCAATTTCATGGTAAGCTTTTTTAACATCACGATCATAGATATTGCATAACATACCCAATACAAAC
>JAUCGN010000254.1 GCA_030378125.1 Thiotrichales bacterium HSG1
TAACGATCAACTACGATACCACGATTTATCGTTAAATCAGTCGCTAATTTAGTATGAGGAATTAGACCAACCGCTGATAGAACTACATCAGCCTGTAAAATACTATTGTCACTAAGAGTTATTTTATAACCTTTATCAATATTTTTAACCGTTTTACCAAAATGAAATCTGATACCTAAATCTTGTAAAGCTTGTTGTATAGTTTGGCCAACTTGTTTAGGAACTAACTGACCTAATGGATGTGAAGCTGGGTCAATGATAGTAATCTCAAAACCGCCTTGCTGCAAATCATTGGCAAATTCACAACCGATTAAACCAACTCCCATAATTACAACTTTTTTAGCATTGGTTAAAGCTTGGCGAAATTTAGTATAGTCGGCTAAGTCATTTACTGATATGACATCACCAGAACCATTACCAGTAAATGGCAATTTAATTGGGTAAGCACCAATAGATAATACTAACTTACTGTATTCTAACTGTTTATTTTGAATTGTTAGTGGATTAATTTGACTGACTTGAGTATTAGTTAAAATTTCGGCATTTAACTGTTCAATCATTTTAGCAACTGGGATCGCTACTAAATTTTCTGGAGTTTTATTTTGAGCAAAAGCATTGGATAACATAGGCTTAGAATAAAAATTGCCATCATCATTTGTGATTAGACGCAAGGGTGAATCTTTATCTAACTTACGAAATTCACGAGCTACAGTATAACCAGCTAAACCAGTTCCAATAATGGTAATCGGGTGCATATTATTTCCTAAAAAGTTGGGGAATCTAAGATTTAAACTTGAAAGGCGAATTAAGGGTTGAAAAATTATCTTAAAAATCAAATTATTAAAATAATGTATTTTTTCTATTTTAAAAAATCAATTTTTTAACTTATTGTTTTTAGAAGATTCACAAATTTTAACCCTTAATTCGCATTTGAAAGGCACAAATTAAAATTTGGACTTATGGTTTAGCTATTGTACGAGCATTTCAAAGTCGGATTTACCAACTTGGCATTCAGGACATAACCAATCATCTGGAACATCTTCCCATTTAGTGCCAGCAAGAATACCTTCAGTTGGAATACCCTCAGCTTCGTTATATTCAAAACCACAAATTACACATTTATACACTTTAAAATCATCAGACATATAAAATACCTATTATGTTAAACATCATTTCCTAAATGATACTACATTTTTAAATTGACAAGAGCAGCAATCAATCGCCATGTTAAACCGTAGTTTTTGTATTTACCTCAATAAACATCTTTTACACAATTAAAATACATTTTTTGAAAGAGACTTTCATTCATTTAAATTTTTCAGAAGATTCTGTTTCTACAAGTATTTATACAACCATATTATATTTTAAACTATTCCTAATTCTTCCCAAATAGCATCAATTTTATCTTTTACAACCTTATCCATAGTAACTGGTTTTCCCCAATCACGTTGCGTTTCTCCTTGCCATTTATTAGTAGCATCAAAGCCAATTTTACCACCCAAACCAGATACTGGCGAAGCAAAATCCAAATAATCAATGGGAGTATTTTCAATAACAGTAGTATCCCGTACTGGGTCCATACGAGTAGTGATTGCCCAAATTACATCTTGCCAATTACGAACATCAATATCGGCATCAGTAATAATTACAAACTTGGTGTACATAAATTGGCGTAAAAATGACCAAACTCCAAACATAACACGTTTTGCATGGCCGGGATATTGTTTTTTGATACTCACTATGGCCATTCGATAAGAGCAACCTTCTGGTGGTAGATAAAAATCAATAATTTCAGGAAATTGCCTTTGTAAAATTGGAATAAATACCTCATTTAAGGCAACTCCTAAAATAGCTGGTTCATCAGGAGGGCGACCAGTATAAGTGCTGTGATAAATTGGGTTGGAACGATGGGTAATCCGCTCAATGGTAAACACTGGAAAGCTTTCCACTTCATTATAATAACCAGTATGATCTGCAAATGGTCCTTCAGGAGCAACTTCATCTGGATAAATAAAACCTTCTAATATAATTTCAGCATAAGCAGGAACTTGTAAATCATTGGTTAAACAAGATGTTACCTCAGTACGATTACCACGCAATAAACCAGCAAAAGCATACTCAGACAAAGAATCTGGAACTGGGGTTACTGCTCCTAAAATTGTGGCTGGATCACAACCTATAGCTACTGCAATGGGAAAAGGTTTACCCGGATGGACCTGTTGCCATTCTTGATAATCTAAGGCTCCTCCCCGATGCGACAACCAACGCATTATTACTTTGTTTTTAGCAATTACTTGCTGACGATAAATACCTAAATTTTGCCTAGTTTTGGTAGGACCTTTGGTTACAACCAGACCCCAAGTAATCAAAGGAGCAACATCTTCCGGCCAACAAGTTTGGATCGGCAAAGTAGTCAAGTCCACATCAGTATCAATTAGGATATTTTCTTGACAGACAGCATTTTTTATAATTTTGGTTGGCATGTTCATAACTTGCTTAAAAATAGGTAACTTATCAAACGCATCCCTAATTCCTTTCGGAGGTTCTGGTTCTTTTAAAAATGCCAATAAAGTTCCCACTTCACGCAATTTAGTTACTGACTGTTGCCCCATGCCTAAAGCAACTCGTTTAGTTGTGCCAAATAAATTGGTTAAAACTGGAATATTATGATTCTTGGGGTTTTCAAATAATAAAGCTGGACCTTCGGATCGCAAGGTACGGTCACAGATTTCGGTCATTTCCAGATAAGGATCGATAGTTAATTCTATCCGTTTTAATTCATCCAACTCTTCTAATTGGCTTTAAAAACTATACGAAATATTGGTATATTTTTGATTTATATATGTTATTTT
>JAUCGN010000255.1 GCA_030378125.1 Thiotrichales bacterium HSG1
GGCTTGCGTTTATAAAGTAACCAATGGAGAGATATTACCTTTCATAGGAAGTGATGAACCGAGTTTTGACAAACAAAATACAATTGCTTTAGGGACACCAATTGCCCCACAATATGGTGATATTTCATTAGATTATAAAAATGAGTATATTTATTTGGCTGATAGAGATAATCACTGTATTCGTAGAGTTAATATAAAGAACGAACCGCATAAGATAGAAACTGTAGTTGGTATTTGTGAAAAAGGTGGATATGATGATAACAAAGAATTAGAACCTACAAAAGTTAGATTATATCAACCTGAAGATGTTGTCTTAGATAAAGAAGGTAACATGTATATAGCTGATACCGGTAATCATATTATTCGTTATGTTGATGTTAAAAAGAATATTATAAAAACTATTGCTGGGAAAAAAGAAATTAAAAAACATGGGGGTGATAATGGCCCTGCTATTAATGCAACGTTTGCCCACCCGATAGACCTTGTGTTGGACAATTCTGGTGAATTGTTTATTGTTGACCAAGAAAGCCATCGTATTCGCCACATAGATAAAAATGGTATTATCAGAACTATTGCCGGAAATGGAAAACAAATTTATAGTGGTGATGGTCAGGATGCTACAGAAGCATCATTAAATCATCCAAAGGACATTGCTTTAATAATAGATCATGAAGATGATTCCTCCATTGGATTATATGTTAGTGATAAACGTAATCATAGTATTCGCAAGATTGAACGTGGAACTAAAATAATTAAAAATACGACTTGGATTTGGCTGTTATTAATAGTGATATTATTTTTTTTAGGGATAACTATTTATTACTTAAGTTTATATCGCCATCCAATTGTACAATCTTTATCTGATAATCCTTTGCAATTATTTAATACACCATTAAAACAGCTTTCAAAAACTAAGTTATTACTTCAACTCACTCATAGTCTTAATATGGTTTTGGCAAATAATAATATTTCTAAAAAATGTCTACAAAATGCTATTGACTTTACTACTTTTTCTAATACGGAACGTTGTGCTTGGTTAGCAACTAGATTAATGGCTAAAGATATGGCTACTGATGATCCTGATATTTTCATATTATTGTTAAATAAGGACTTTCCATTGGATTTAGAAAATTATTTAGTTTTTTTTCTTCCTGCAAATTCAAAAGAAATCAAATCATTATTAGAAAGTAAAATAAGTTCACAACGAGCTACTATTATTATTAGTTTAGAACCAACCCAACAGAAAATTTTATTTCCAATAGGTGAAGAACCAACTAACTGGTTTATAGTACCTACTCATAACGAACTGATAGCTTTACTTTTATCTCCTACACCAACTGAAATATTTGCTAATTTGTTGGTAAGACAATTAAAGGTGACAAATATCTCACCTTATCAAACTCGAAGAGGAGTTACGAAAAATAGTGGATTTTTTGGACGTGAAAACATTTTAGCACAGGTGTTTTATACTAATCCAAAGAATTATATTGTTGTTGGAGGAAAGAAAATTGGAAAATCAAGTTTATTGAAAAAAATAGAACGATATTATAAAAATGATCCAAAGGTAGATTGTACCTATGTCTGTTTGGCTTGCAACAATTTAAAACCGCTTTACAACGAATTGGAAATATCTTCAGAAGTATCTAATTTATATAATAAATTATCTGATATACCAACTGGACAGCGACGTTTAATACTGCTTGATGAAGCTGATTTGTTTATCCGTGAAGAAATAGCCAATGATTATACAAATTTAAAATATTTTCGTGCATTGAGTGAAAAAGGACATTGTTATTTTATTATTGCTGGTTTTTGGTATTTATATAAAGCTACTATATTAAATTATTATTCGCCACTTAATAATTTTGGAGAATCACTTAGAATTGATGCCTTAGAATATGAGGCATGTCAGGATTTAGCTACTAAACCAATGGCATTATTAGGTATTAATTATGATTCTGATGATTTAGTCAAACAGCTCATTACTACAACTGGACAAAGAGCTAATTTGGTTACCATAGCTTGTGATGAAATGATAAAACAATTATCACACAACCAACATACATTAAACAAAGATAATGTTGTAAAAGCTTTTTATAGTAAAAGAATGAGGGATGATTTAGCTGGTTGGCAACAACTAAGTGATGATGAACAAGTAGATCGTTTAGCACATATTATAGTGTATGCAACAGTTAAATCGGGAAAATTTAGTTTAGCTGATATTATGAATCTACTTAATGAACATAAATATATTTATACCACTATTCAACTAAATAATTCGTTAAAATGTCTTGAACTAGCTTATATTATTCGTTGTGATACAGATAAAAATGATAAAAATATTTATCACTACTGTGTACCGTTATTTCGTGAATATATGTTAAGGCAAGAAGTAAAAATGTTGCTGGAACAGGAATTTAAATCTTGATTTTTTTCAATAACTTGAATGGTTTTTAATTACTATCTTAATCAGAATCATTATCTATTTAACTGTTAAACAAAGTAAATTTAGTCGATATGACTTCAAACAATACCCACAAGATTTAACCGATGATTGTTTACATATTCTCGAATTAGCCTTCCTCCTCAAACCAATAGGAAAAGAACAATATGAATACTGCATACCTCTATTCAGAGATATGTTGTTAGAATTGGATGTTGATGAATTGTTGGAGCAGGAGATAAGGAAGTATAGGTAAACGGAATAATTAGAACATTTGATATATCAATAGTTCGGACAGTTTTTGAAAACTAAGCTTAGTTAAAATTATAACTTATTGAAATTTAAATGTTTTATTATTTTTCTTTGAAATAAAAAATTACTTTAATAACAATATGTTATAAAAAC
>JAUCGN010000256.1 GCA_030378125.1 Thiotrichales bacterium HSG1
ATATCTTGCAAGCTAGTTTATTAGCTATGCAACGGGCGGTAGAAAATCTACCAATTAATCCAGATAAGGCTTTGGTTGATGGTAAATATTGTCCCAAATTAGCTTGCGATGTGGAAGCGATTATAAAAGGAGACCAAACTGTTGCAGCTATTAGTGCGGCATCTATTGTGGCTAAAGTAGCTCGTGACCAAGAGATGCATGTTATAGATAAAATATATCCCAATTATGGTTTTAAAGCACACAAAGGTTACCCAACTAAAATTCACCTACAAGCTTTACAAACTTTTGGCATAACCCCAATTCATCGCAAGACATTTTCTCCAGTACGAAAGATTTGTGAGCAAACTTAAAAAAAGACCTACTATATTTTGAAAATTCAACAAGTCTAAAACAACTATGATTTTCCTAAAAAGTTCTTCATGGTATCGGAATAAAAACTGTATTATTTCTACCACAAAAAAATATTTGTGGTTTTTTTTCTACAAAGTGTTGCATTTTTATTCTTTTTGGGTTAGAGTGTGTCAACATATTGAACAATAACTTATATATGTTGGTTAAAGAAGACATATATTGAGGTTGATGGGGTATTAATACCCTTGAAGTTTTACTTGTATTGACAGATTGTTGAGAAAAATATTTGACTCTCAAGATAGTTTATTAGATTATCATACTTTATTAAGAATCGGAGATATTTTAAATGAATCGGAAATTACTTACATTGGCAATCGCTGGTGCTTTAGTAGTGCCTATGGCGGCTCAAGCTGATATTACATTGTCAGGTTTAATTCAAGCAGAAATTGGTAGTTGGGAAGTTGGTGATGGTGACGAAACTAATGCTTATCGCACCGATGGTTCAAACGAATCCACAGATATGAGTCGCCAAACTCGTACTTGGGATGAAGGTGGTGCTATCACTAATTATGGTCCAAGCAACATATTGCTTAAATTCAAAGAAAAATTGGGTAATAGCGGAATTACAGCCAATGGACAATATCAAGTTGGTTTCAACACCTCCAATAATAAGGGTTTGATCGGTAAAAAACCAGTTTGGGTTGGTTTAACAAGTCAAAGTTTTTATTTCCGTTATGGAACTTTAGCTGGTGCTTACAAATCATCCCGTACTCTAATTGATCCTTGGTCATATACTTCTTTGCAAGCTAGTGGTACAGCTGGTGGTATGAGTGGTGCTCGTTATCACAGTGTAGATTGGAAGTCTGATAAACAAAAATTTTTAGTTAATACCAATGCCAAAGTTTCCAACAGCAGTGGTTTGACTAATGAAGGTTTCGTAGACGGTGCTCTTGAATTAGGTGTTAATTATCAAGGCTTTATCTTTAAAATACAGGGCGTAGTTGATGACGCTGCTGATATGGATGGTGCTGGTTTACTTGAATTGAGATACGAAGCTCCAAGTTTTGCAATGTGGGCTAGTGCTTCTTACACCGATTTAGATATAAAAGATAGCATTGGTGATGCTATTGATGACATTCAAGATTCTGTGGATGAACTTCAAGATGATATTACATCTGAAGAAGCAAAAGCTAGAGAAGTTGCTAGAGAAGAAGATGATGGTCTTGGTAACTGGAAAGTTGGTGGTCAATTTAAACTTGACAATCGCTTAAAAGTTGGTCTTCAATATGAAGCTGCTGAAATGGGTCATTTTGACAACAATTCAGAAGGTGGTAATTACATCCTTGGTTCTATTGAAGCTACAATGGACAATATGGTTGTTGCCGCATGGGTTGGTGCTTATAGTTCTGACATAGATGACAAGAACAGAATTAGAGATGTTAATGGTGGTCATTTGGATGAAGATGCTTTAAGTTGGGCAGTTGGTGTTAAATATAACTTCAGCAAACGCTCCCAAGTTTACTTAGGTTATCGTCAAACTGATAGTGACAATGACTATCGTGATGAAAATATCGCTGTATTGGGTATTAGACAAAAATTCTAAGTTTGATGGATTCGATTACGCTTTGAAAGCTAATTTGAACATTTAGAATTCTTTTTGAGTTCCCATAACGAGAAACGTCATGCACCTGCGTAGATTTGGTGTATGGCGTTTGTGGGTTAAGATGGCTAGTCACCACCGAAAACTATTGTTGTCTCAAGAATATTATTAGTGATATTTCCAAAAAAACTTTCAGTATTTCTAAAAATTCCGAGAGGTTTAGTATATTTTAACGTTAGTTTTTCATTCCAAAACATATCCTCAATATTATTTTTGTGGCCAGATAATCTCACCTAAAATCTACATGGATACTAGTATTTGAAACAGGAATGTATTCAAATTATAACCATCCATATTTTTGATTAAATTAAAATCAAGTAATTCTTAAATTATATATTTACAACTCCTATTCACTATAATCTGTTGAAAATATGAGGATTTATAATAATGTGGCAATTTCACGGCGGTGTTCACCCAAGTGGCCATAAGTACCTATCTGCTAACAAATCAATAATACCAGCTAATATACCACCATTTTTAATATTACCATTGTTACAACATATTGGTGAGCCAACTGAACCAGTGGTAGGTATTGGGGATAAGGTATTGAAAGGTCAAGTAATTGCCCATTGTCATGCATATAATTGTCGTAAACTAATGACAGTTCCATTACATGCTTCTAGTTCCGGGACGGTGGCTGCGATTGAAGAACGAGCAGTTCCTCATCCATCTGGTTTAACCGCTCCTTGTATTATAATCAAAACTGATGGCCAAGATACTTGGGCTAAGCAAGTTCCTGTAGCTGATTATACTAATCTGAGTTCCAATATGGTACGAGATTATATTGCCAGAGCTGGTGTAGTTGGTTTAGGCGGAGCTGGTTTTCCATCT
>JAUCGN010000257.1 GCA_030378125.1 Thiotrichales bacterium HSG1
TGGTATTACCCAGCATATTGGAGCTTATCATGTTAACACTCCTAAAGGTAGTATTTGTTTTCTAGATACTCCCGGACACGCTGCTTTTACCGCAATGCGAGCTAGAGGTGCTAAAGTAACTGATATCGTCATTTTAGTAGTTGCTGCTGATGATGGAGTTATGCCCCAAACAATGGAGGCTATCCAACATGCTAAAGCTGCTTCTGTACCATTGATAGTCGCTCTTAACAAGATTGATAAACCTGAAGCTGATCAAGATAAAGTTAAACAAGAATTGGTTGCTAAAGAGGTAATCCCTGAGGATTGGGGTGGTGATACTATGTTTGTACCTGTGTCTGCTAAAGCGGGTACTGGGATAGATGACTTGTTGGATGCAATCTTGTTACAATCTGAGATGTTAGAATTAACTACTGTTGCCGAAGGAACAGCAACCGGAGTAATCGTAGAGTCACGTTTAGATAAAGGTCGTGGTGCTGTAGCAACAGTATTAGTACAAAGTGGAATATTAAAAAAAGGTGATATTTTATTAGCTGGTAGAGAGTTTGGTCGAATACGAGCATTATTAGATGAAAATGGTAAACCAATCACTGAAGCAGGTCCTTCAATACCTGTGGAAGTATTAGGATTATCGGGTGTTCCAAATGCTGGTGATGAAGTAGTAGCAGTGCCAAATGAAAGAAAAGCCAGAGAAATAGCTCTATTTAGGCAAGGTAAATATCGTGATGTTAGGTTAGCTCGTCAGCAAGCTGCTAAGTTGGAAAATATGTTTTCGCAGATGCAAGCCGGACAAGTTAGTACCCTAAAAATTGTCTTAAAAGCTGATGTACATGGTTCGGTGGAGGCATTGTCAGAAGCATTGACTAACTTATCTAATGATGAAGTAAAGGTTCATATTGTGGCTAGCGGAGTTGGTGGTATAACTGAATCTGACGCTAATTTGGCGGTTGCTTCTGGGGCAATTATTATCGGTTTTAATGTACGGGCTAACTTCAGTGCTAAACAGTTGATTCAAGAAGAAGATATTGACTTACATTATTACAGTATTATTTACGAAGCCATAGACGAAGTTAAGAAAGCTCTCAGTGGTATGTTGGCACCAGAAGAGGTAGAAACAATCATTGGGTTGGCTGAAGTCAGACAGGTATTCCGTTCACCTAAGTTTGGATTGGTTGCTGGTTGTATGGTGGCTGACGGTCTTATTAAACGTAGTAGCCCAATACGAGTATTGCGAGATGATGTAGTAATTTTTGAAGGTGAGTTAGATTCTTTGCGTCGTTTTAAGGAAGATGTACAAGAAGTTAAGCATGGAATGGAATGTGGTATTGGAGTGAAAAATTATAGTGATGTTAAGGTTAGTGATCAGATCGAGATTTATGAAAGGAAAATGGTTGCTAGATCGCTTTAAGGACATCTATTGATAATTTCAGAATCCACAGTTGTAACATTGGTGAATATGTTTACTTTTATTCGTGTTTAATCCCTCTAGAGTTGGTTTTAAACCTTTAAGGGATTTAACTGAATATTTACTGATGAGATTGGTGAAAGTATAGTTTATGTTACTTTTACTGCTAAATTATAAACAATTTATTTTAGTAAAATGACATTTTTTTGGGAATTATCAATACATGCTCCCGATTAGTCCTTATTAATCAAAAATAATTGGTTAGGCAACTTTGTTACATTCTCGGGGCTGAGGGGAAAATACCCTTGGCTACCCGATTTATTAAATATATTAGAATTTACACTTCAAGAAGTATTTAACGCTTCATAGAACGAAAAAACTCATCGTTGGTTTTAGTAACTCTGATTCGTTCTAACATAAATTCCATTGCAGAAATTTCATCCATAGGATGGAGCAACTTGCGTAAAATCCAAATTTTTTGCAACTCTTCTGGAGTAATCAATAATTCCTCACGGCGAGTCCCTGAACGGTTGATATTAATAGCCGGATAAATACGTTTTTCGGCAACTCTACGATCTAAATGTATCTCGTTATTACCAGTTCCCTTAAATTCTTCATAAATAACGTCATCCATGCGAGAACCGGTATCAACCAAAGCAGTGGCTATAATTGTCAAACTACCACCTTCTTCAACATTACGAGCAGCTCCAAAAAAACGTTTGGGGCGATGTAAGGCATTGGCATCAACTCCACCAGTAAGAACCTTACCAGAAGTTGGTACCACCATATTATAGGCTCTAGCTAATCGTGTGATCGAATCAAGTAAGATTACTACATCTCGTTTATGTTCAACCAGACGTTTAGCTTTTTCAATAACCATCTCAGTCACTTGTACATGACGACTTGCTGGCTCATCAAAAGTGCTTGATACCACTTCACCCCGCACTGAACGTATCATTTCAGTAACTTCTTCTGGTCGTTCATCAATCAATAATACAATTAAACAACATTCCGGATGATTAATAGCTACCGACTGAGCAATGTTCTGCAACATCATAGTTTTGCCAGATTTAGGCGGAGAAACGATTAAACTACGTTGTCCTCTGCCAACTGGAGCAACTATGTCGATAATACGGGGAGTCAGGTCTTCGGTACTGCCATTACCCATCTCTAATACTAGATGTTTATTGGCGAATAGTGGGGTTAAGTTCTCAAATAACACCTTGTTTCTAGCTAATTCAGGATTTTCATAGTTGATCTTATTAACTTTTAACAAGGCAAAATAACGTTCTCCTTCTTTAGGGGGGCGTATCTTACCGGAAACAGTATCACCAGTACGCAAGTTAAATTTACGAATTTGGCTAGGTGAAACATAGATGTCATCTGGACCAGCTAGATAGGAACTGTCTGCGGAACGTAAAAA
>JAUCGN010000258.1 GCA_030378125.1 Thiotrichales bacterium HSG1
TATCTTGAAAATGGTGGGTTTCACTACCACTCTACATAACTGGTTCTACCGTATTGGATGCCACGCCTAGCGGTGTTGCTGCTAGAGAAATTAAAAAGATAGTGAAAGAGTTAACAGTCAGTATATCTACACTCAACTTTTAAAAGGTTAGCAAGTTGTTCTGCCTCTTGTTTTATGATTTCCTCTTGGTCATGTTCGATTAAATTAAAACGAGTACCACTTTTAAAAACTACATTGAATTCATAGCAGTAATAGCTGATATCATCGTATTGGCCCTCGTATGTTAAGGGAGGTATATGAATATATTTCCGAAATATTTGTAAACATGCAATATCGTCCAATTTAAGTGCTTTATTATTAGGCTTATTACCAAAATAAAACAACCCTAAGTCAGTATCAAAAGTAGGGGGTTTAGTTATTTCATCCCAGAATTCCAATAACATGACAATATAAACAGCAACCACAGCCAGATAAAATAGACTACCTAGTAGCCCTGTCAAACCACTAATACCATTAGTGTTAAAAATTGTAAATATCGGTATCATGAACAAAAACAAACCAAAGAATATAAGTAAAAATAGGCTAGTCAACAAATGTTTAATTGTTGGAACGAATTTCCAAACGGAAGAATCACTCTTCAGTTGAAGACTCCGAGTTTCGCTTCCTGTATTATCACTGATTGGTTCATCCAATGATTCTTTTAACATGTTACAGCCCCCTATTATTAATTCAATCAAATTGAGTAAATGGGTAAATACTCAGGTTTGATTATGTCACACAATCAAAAATAATAAAAAATGAATAAATTATACTTAGGCGATTGCCTTGATGTTTTACGCAATGAACAAGAAATCAAACCAGAGTCTGTTGATTTAATCTATATTGACCCTCCTTTTAATTCCAAACGTAATTACAATGTATTTTTTGATGATAAGGATATTCAAACGCAACGAATGGCCTTTGAGGATACTTGGTCATTGCATAGTGTTGGTGAGTCTTTAACTGAACTCGATACAATACAACATGACAAAATATTAAATTTATTGAATGCTTATCAAGATATAGCTCCACAAGTATTCCCTTATTTGGTGATGATGACACTTAGGATTATTGAACTGCATAAGGTTTTGAAACCAACAGGTAGTTTTTATTTGCATTGTGACCCGACCGCTAGTCATTATTTGAAGACGGTTTGTGATGCGGTGTTTGGAACTAAGAATTTTAGGAATGAGGTTAGTTGGAAAAGAAGCGGTAGAAGGTCATCAATTAACAGAATTTATAGACGTTCACACGATATTGTCTTTTTTTATAGTAAAACTGATAATTATCTTTTTAACCTTTCTTATGAAGCAAAAAATGATACATTGTTAAAAAAATATACAAAAAAAGATGAAAAAGGTAGATATAGACTTGTACCATTAATGGGTAGTGGTACAAGAAATGGAGAAACAGGAAAACTATGGCGTGGTTTTGACCCCAATGTTAGAGGAAAAGCAGGAATGCACTGGTTAACGGTTCATGATAATTTAGAAAAATATGTTGAACAAAATCTTGTTGAATTTCCTAAAAAAAGTACTGGTGTTCCTCAACTTAAATATTATCTTGATGAAAATAAAGGTGTTCCATTTCCAGATATTTGGGATGATATTAATTTAATTAATTCAATGGGTAAAGAAGCATTAGGCTACCCAACCCAAAAACCCAAAGCCTTATTAGAACGAATAATAAAAGCCAGTTCCAATGAAGGTGATATTGTACTTGATGCTTTTTGTGGCTGTGGTACTTCCATTGATGCTGCTGAAAGTTTAAATCGTAAATGGATAGGAATTGATATAGCTCCCTTTGCTGTCTCTCTTATCAAACGGCGTTTAAAAGATACCTACAAAGATGATTTAAGCAAGTTTGAAGTAAGGGGAACACCAACTGATGAACCAAGTGCAATTAAATTATGGGAACAAAATCCGTTTGCATTTGAAGACTGGTGGTTAACTGAATTAGAAGTATTTGCAACAACTTATGGTAAGAAAGGAGCTGATAAAGGAATTGACGGTATTGGTCAATATGCAATTCCTAAAGTAGACAAAACAATAAGAGTTGGCTTTCAAGTCAAGGGTGGTAAAGTTCAATCTAAAGATATTGATGCCTTATTCGGTGCAATTTCTAAACACAAGTATGATATGGGTGTACTCTTAACTCGTTACAAACCAACCAAACCAATGTTAAACAGTGCTACACAGTTAGGACAATTTGAAGCAGCTTATGGTTTCAAGTATCCAAAAATTCAGATAATGACTTTAACAGAATATTTCACAGGTAAACAATTGAGCTTACCAAAAGACAATATTACTTTTAAAAGTGCCAGTACCATTGGCAAAACTGGTAAACAGAAAGGTTTATTTTGATTTAGTTAAGTACTGAAGCATAAGTTTTATTACTTTTTGGAATCCAAATTGTAGAGACAAGGCATGCCTTGTCTCTACGGTAAATAATATATGATAATTTGTGCTTCAGTACTTAACACAATCAAAAATAATAAGAAATGAATAAACTATATTTAGATGATTGCCTTGATGTTTTACGCAATGAACTTGAAATCAAACCAGAGTCCGTTGATTTAATCTATATTGACCCTCCTTTTAATTCCAAACGTAATTATAATGTATTTTTTGATGATAAGGATATTCAAACACAACGAATGGCCTTTGAAGATACTTGGTCATTGCATAGTGTGGGTGATTCTCTAACTGAACTCGACACAATACACCATGACAAGTTACTGAATTTATTGAATGCTTATCA
>JAUCGN010000259.1 GCA_030378125.1 Thiotrichales bacterium HSG1
GTTGATTGAACGGGATTGGTATGTATTGGGTGAATGGAACCTAACTGCCAATAATAAATGTAATAATTGTGGTACTATTTGTAGCGGGGAATTTGAAGCTCAATCAGGTCAGTGGGGAGCAAAACGGTTGCCGGTTACAGTATGAAATGTTTTAATCATTTGGAAATTAATAATGCCAACTGCCAATTCTTATCTAAAAAACTATCATAAGTTAAAAGAAATTGCTGACACAATGCGTGAACAACAAGATTTAGACATTGATCAGTTAGTAAAAATGGTAAATGAAGCCACTGTTGCATATAAAAAATGTCAAATTCGTATAGAAACAGTTGAAAAAGCATTGGGATTAAAGGGTTGAATATTTAGGAAAATAACATTATTATACAGTGGCACAATTGTTAAGTTATATTTTCTGAGAAATTAAATTATGTCCGATAACACCATTGATCTAAACTTTGCTCCTTACCAAATTGATGGCGATGAAAAATATATGTCTGATAGTCAGCTTAAACATTTTAAGCAGATTTTGTTGGAATGGAAAAAAATATTGATGATAGAAGTAGACAAGACAATGCGGCATATGCAAGATGAAGTAGCTAATTATCCTGATCCAAATGATCGTGCCACTCAAGAAGAGGAGTTTAGTATAGAATTACGTACTAGAGATCGGGAACGCAAATTAATCAAAAAAATTGATACTGCCATCACCTCTATTGACAGCAAAGAATATGGTTATTGTACTAGTTGTGAATCTGAAATAGGGGTGCGTAGATTAGAAGCTAGACCAACTGCAACCAAGTGTATTGATTGTAAAACTCTTGACGAAACTCAAGAAAAATATTCCAATTAAAAATGCTTACTCTTTGCGTGGCTATGGATGAAAATGGCTTGATTGGAAAAGACAATGCCTTACCTTGGTATTTGCCAGCCGATCTTAAAAATTTTCGTGCTATAACAATGGGTAAACCAATTATCATGGGTCGTAAAACTTATGAGTCAATAGGACATCCTTTAGCTGGACGTACCAATATTGTCATAAGTCGCAACCCCAAATTGACTATTGCCGGTTGTCAAGTATTGAATAATCTGGATGCAGTGGTTAGATTTAGCCAATCTAATACAGAAGCTGTAGTCATTGGTGGTATGAAAATTTATAAGATGCTATTGCCGTATGTACAAAAAATGCATATAACTGAAATTCATTCCAAATTTATTGGAGATACTTATTTTCCTGATTATATACCCAAACAATGGCAAGAAGTTGAACGGAGAAACAACTTACCAGATGAAAAAAATAATTATTCGTATAGTTTTCTGTGTTTAGAAAGAATCTAGGTATATACTTTAACAATACTTCGGACAGTTTTTATAACATATTGTTATTAAAGTAATTTTTTATTTCAAAGAAAAATAATAAAACATTTAAATTTCAATAAGTTATAATTTTAACTAAGCTTAGTTTTCAAAAACTGTCCGAACTATTGTACTTTAAGGAATGTGCATAAAATAATATTGATAACTAGACTTGCTAGGTTTTGGAAATCTGGCAGGTCTTAATCATGTGGAATTTATTTTATGTATGTTCCTAACATTATTGCTTGTCCCTATTTAGAGGATTAGTGATCACTATTAATTTAAATTAACGGAGTACTAAATGGCAGTTGAACGCACTTTGTCCATCATCAAACCAGATGCTGTTGCGAAAAATGTAATTGGAGAAATTTATTCACGTTTTGAGAAAGGTGGATTATGTATTGTTGCGTCTAAAATGTTATGTTTAACTCGTGAACAAGCAGAAGGTTTTTACTCTGTACACAAGGAACGCCCTTTCTTTGGAGAATTGGTGGATTTTATGTTATCTGGTCCAGTAATGGTACAAGTACTTGAAGGTGAGAATGCTATTGCTGTACATCGTGGTATCATGGGTGCTACAAACCCAAAAGATGCAGAAGCAGGAACTATTCGAGCAGATTTTGCCAAAACAGTTGATGAAAATGCTGTGCATGGTTCTGATGGTGCTGATACGGCTAAAACTGAGATTGCTTTTTTCTTTGCTGATGCAGAGATTTGTCAACGTACTAGATAGGCAAGTTCAGACAAATTTAGACAAACCGTATTATGAATAAAAAATTAAATACCTTACTCAGATATAGTGAGCTTATTGTATACAAAACTTACGCTGATCTTAGAGCAGAAACGGAACGCACTTATTTAGGATTCTTATGGTGGGTTTTTGAACCTATTCTGTATATGTCTGTTTTTTATGTTTTTTTTGGATTATTATTAAAACAAGGAACTCCAGATTATGTGCCCTTTCTACTAGTTGGTCTAACTGCGTGGCAATGGCTTAAATCTTGTCTATCTCACGGAGCGGAAACGATTTTAGGGGCTTCTGGTTTGATGCAACATGTTTTTTTACCTAAAGTAATATTTCCTATTATTTTGGTATTAACAGACACCGTAAAGTTTTTGTTTATCTTAGTTTTGTTATTTATTTTTTTATGGTGGTATGGGTATAGCGTCAATATCACTTATTTAGCTTTACCAATCGTGTTGTTAATACAGTTGTTATTCACGATGGCATTAGTATTTTTTTTAGCTGCTGTTGTACCTTTTTTGCCAGATTTACGTTTTGTCGTGGAAAATATTTTACTCGCCTTATTTTTCATGTCAGGAGTAATGATAAGAAGTGATATTGTGCCAGAGGCTTATCAGCATTATTATTATTCTAATCCAATTGTTATTCTTATTGAGTCCTATCGTGACATTTTAATGTATAATGTTTG